>CAZVDJ010000127.1:0-9086 GCA_964626245.1 uncultured Gemmatimonadaceae bacterium | reverse complement strand
CGATCGAATGCAGCGACAGGACGAGTGGCGCAGCGACCAGCAGTGGGAGGAGGAGGGGGCGCATGGGGATGACGCGGCGAGGGAGGCAATCAGGAAGGCAGTCAGGAAGGCAGTCGAGTCGGACGGATCGATCAATTGGCGTGAAGCGTCCGCGCACCGTGAGTTTTGTGGGACGAAGCGCGACACAGCGTCCACCATCGGCCGCTAGGTCCCGTCGAGCGCCTCCGCGAAGAGAGCGGCAAGGTCGAGGTCCAGAGACGGTACGTCGGCCCGTGGCTGCCAGGAGAGTACCCTATCGACGATCTCCGGCCGCTCGTCGCCCTGGCGCCATTGCTCCACGGTGCGCGACCCGGAATCCACGATCCAGTACTCATCGACGGATTCCGACAGGTAGATCTGACGCTTCGTGATCCGGTCGCGGCGAGCGGTCGACGGCGACACGACCTCGAGGGCGAGCACGAGGTGCCGCACCTCCTCGAAACACGACGGTGGCCGGCCTTCGACGAGTCGAACCACGAACAGATCGGGTTCCAGGAGGCGCTGAGGCGAGAATTCCACCTCCGCCGGTGCGACGAGGGCGAGCCCGAGGCTGTGCCGTCGCGCGTAGGCATCGAGAACGCGATGAAACGCCAGGGCAACATACTGGTGCCCCCAACTCGGCGAGGGCGTCACCGCCAGCTCCCCGTCCAGCACTTCATGGCGCTTTCCGTCGTCAGGGAGCGCCCGCGCGCGATCGGCGGTCCAGTCCTTCGCCGTGGAGGGGGACATGAACCCATGGTATGCCACGCTTGCCGCTCCTCGCAAGAGTTCACGACGGGAGCCTAACGCTCGGCGGGGTGGTCGCCCGTACCGCTGGAGTGCGACGTCAACCATTCCGTTGCCGAACCCGTCTTTCGGGCGAGAGGGCGGCGCGGTAGGATGCGGCGTCGTCCTGCACTCCTTCCGAGAGCCTCCGCTGATGTCGCACGCACTCCCATCGATCGCCCTCACCTCCGCCGAACTCCGCGCCGCGTGCCACACGCGCGAGGAGGGGGCGATGACGCCACCGCGGGTACGACGCGCCCGCCTCATGCTCAGCTGCGCGCCGATCGCCGTCGCGGCACTCCTGGCCGTGCCGGCACCGGCGCTGGCCCAGGCCGACTCGCCCGTTCGCCGCACCGTCCCCGCGCGCCGCGATCCGACGGCGTCGGGCATTCCGTCGTGGAGCGAGCAGATCCGAATTCGCGAGGGATGGCTGGAGAAGCGCCACGCGATGCTGCTGGACATGATGCGCAAGCACGACGTCCAGATGTGGATCGTGGTGAACGAGGAGTTTCACGACGACCCGCTGTCGCAGTACGTCGCGCCACCGCGTCCGTACACCGGCAATCGCGACTTCTTCCTGTTCGTCGACACCGGGGGCCCGCAGCTGCGCAGGGTGGCCGTCACGGGCTACTCCGAGGACAACCTCAAGCGCTTCTTCGAGTCGCCCGACGAACCCAAGCCGATCAACATCGTGCTGCCAGAGCTGGTGGACCGGCACCAGCCCAAGCGCATCGCCCTCAACTACGGCGGCCGGCGTGGCGTGACGCGCTCGCTCACGCGCGACACCTATGTCGACCTGGTGAACCTGCTGGGTCCGGAGGCGCAGAAGCGCGTCGTGAGTGCCGCCGACCTGATCGAGGAGTACCTCGACACGCGCATTCCCGAGGAGATGGAGTACTACACACGCGCCGTGCAGCTGACGGAATCGCTGGCGCGCCGCGCGCTGTCGAACGAAGTCATCACCCCCGGACGGACCACGGTGGGCGACGTGCGCAACTGGCTCTACGACGCCATGTGGGCCGCCGGGGTGCGCACCTGGTTCCAGCAGGACCTGCGCGTCCAGCGCCGCGGGATGACCAAGGCCTCCTCGCGCGGCTTCCTGGCCGTGGCCCCCGAGAGCACGGTGATCCGGCGCGGCGACGTGGTGCACCTGGACTTCGGCATCTCGGTGATGGGGTTCGACACCGACTGGCAGAAGATGGCCTACGTCCTGCGACCCGGCGAACGCGATGTCCCGGCCGGGCTCAAGGTGGCGATGAAGAACAGCAACACGCTGCAGGACGTCCTGATGAAGACGTATTCGCGCCCGGGGGCCCTCGTCTCCGACGTGTACGACTCCACGATGGCCGAGATGAAGCGACGCGGCATCACGGCGATGATCTACTCGCATCCCATCGGCAACCAGGGGCATGGATTGGGTGCGGCCATCGACTTCCGCTCGGCCCAGCGTCCCGAGCTCGGCGCCACCGGCAAGCGCCTGCGCAAGGGATCCTACATCTCCGTCGAACTCAACACGCGCACCCCGGTACCGGAGTGGGACGGGCAGGAGGTCTTCGTGATGTTCGAGGACGACGCGCACCTGACGGACGACGGGTGGGTCTTCTTCAGGCCGCGGCAGGAGAGCTGGTACCTGATTCGATAGCCGGGCGTGCGGTGTGCGCTGTGCGGAGGCGCGGCGGCGGTGCGGAAGAGCGGGACACGGAGGTACACGGACCAGCACGGAGGTACACGGAGGAATGCTCCTGGGAGCTTCAGGCGTGTCGAGCATCGCGCAGGAATCGCCGGATCTCTTCCGTGCCTCTCCGTGAAACCTCCGTGCACCTCCGTGTCCCGCTCGTGATCACCACCGTCCGGGGCACGCGCTGAAGATCAGTGCTGCCACTCCACCTCGGGCGTGCGATAAAAGTTGATCCCGACCGCCGCAAGGCGAGCACCGTGCGCGCCGAGTCGTGCGCGGAACGACTCCCACGCACGCGACGCCTGCGGCGACCACCCCACCTCGGCCAGGGCGACCAACCGGGGAAAGCCGAGGTACTGGAAGTCCGTTCCGCGCTCGATCGTCTCCGACCAGAGCGGACCCTCCACGCCCAGGATCGCGCGCCCGCTCACGCCGGGCAGGAGCGTCTCGGGGTCCCACTCGTACGACGCCCGCACGGGGATGACAGCAGCCCACGTGTAGCCCAGCACGCCGCTGGAGTCGTACTTCATGTCGAAGTAGGTACGGTGCGCCGGTGACAGCAGCACCTGCCCGCCTCGCGCCGCGTGCACGTGCGACGAGTCGCTCGCCTTGCCGCGCGCAGGTCGCCAGTGGTGCACCACCGAACTCGGATGCAGCCGCGCGGGCGCAATCTCGCCCCACCCGATCGCCCGCTTGCCGCGCGCGCGCACGATCGCCTCCACGCGCTCCACGAAACGCAGGTACTCCTCGTGCCCCAGCTTCTCCACCTCGTCACCCCCCAGGTGAAACCACGGCCCCGGGGTGATGGCGGCAATCTCGCGGACCACGTCATCGATGAAGCGATACACCGTGTCCCGCGAGGCGCACAGCGCGCTGAAGCCCACGCGCGTCCCGGTGTAGGGCGGTGGCGCCTTGTCGTCGCAGTTGAGCTCCGGCACCGAGGCCAGCGCCGCGTTGGTGTGCCCCGGCATGTCGATCTCCGGGACGATCGTGATGAAGCGCTCCGCGGCATACGCCACCAGGTCCACGTACTCCCGTTGTGTGTAGTACCCGCCGGCCCCTCCCCCCACCTGGGTGCGCCCACCCACGCGCGTGAGCGCCGGCCAGGCGTGGATCTCGAGACGCCATCCCTGGTCGTCCGACAGGTGCAAGTGCAGCCGGTTGAGCTTGTACAGCGCCATGCCGTCGATGTACCGCCGCACCTCCTCGGCCGGGAGGAAGTGTCGCGCGACATCGAGCATCGCGCCGCGCCACGCGTAGCGCGGGCGGTCGTGCACCTCCACCGCGTGCACCACCAGCCGGCGCCCCACGGCGGCGCGATGTTCCACCGAGACCGGGAGGAGTTGCCGAAGCGTCTGCACGGCGTTGAAGAGCCCGTGCGGCGTGGCGGCGTCGAGCGAGATGCCGCCGGCCCCGGCGCGAAGGAGGTAGCCCTCGTCGCCCAGCGAGTCGGCGCCGGATCGCAGCACGATCGCCCCCGTCGGCAGCGCATCCGCGGGACGCAGGCGACCGACCCTTCGCGCTGCCTGCGGAGCGGCGAGCAGTTCCGACAGGTGACGCGCCACGCCTTCTGCCCCGGGCGGCGCGTCCGCGGCGAGGAGGATCGGCGTGCTGTCGGTCACGACGAACGAGTCCACCCCCAGCGGTTGCACGCGCACCGGGGTGGGAATGAGTGTCGCGGCGCGCGAGATCGGGGCGGCGCGCAACTCCGTGGGGGAGGTGGGCTGCGCAGGACGCGTCGTGGCGCACGCGGTGGCCAGCAGTCCCGCGGCGACGAGCGCGAGCGATCCAAGTCGCGAGCGCCGCGCGACGGCGCGCGGCAGCGACGCGCCGGGAGCTGCGAAGGGTTGCGAGCGAGGCAGTGATCGGTGCATGTCTGGAGGCGCGAGATTCCCGCGCAAACTTACCGACTCCATGCCGGCACCGCTGCAGCTTCGCCTCAAGAAGGGACGCGATGGACGCCTGGCCTCCTTCGCGCTGCACCGGGCCGACGGCACGGCGACGGTGATGCGCAACCCGCACCAGTTCTTCCCCGTCCACGACCTGACGCACTACGCGGTGGAGAGCGTACTGCGGCACCGGCGGGGCTTCTATGGCCTGGTGAGCGATGGGTGGAACTTCGACGACTTCGGGACTCCCTGGCCGCGCGGCCCGCTCCCCGCCGACACCGACCCGGCCGAGTTCATCGTGGGGATGTTCGACCTGGAGCGCGCCACGGGATCGCTAATGACGGTGGAGGACGCCAACGAGCACCTGCTGCGCTACGCCGCCGACCATCCCGGGGCGCACTGTGCGCCGCTCGATCAGGACACACTCGACGAAATCCGGCGCCGAGTGCAGGACTACGCCGCCCAATGGTCCCACGTGCCGCCAGGTGAAACGCTGGTGCTCGACTACACGCCCGGCGAGGACATCCACGCTCGATCTGCCTCCCCATCATGATGCTCGCGACACCAGCACGCATCCCGCCCTCTCGCCGCGTCGCCGCCGGCCTGCTCGCCCTGCTTCTCCTTGCCCTGGTGGCCGGCGTCTCACCGGCGGGTGCGCAGGGGGAACAGGTCGTGATTCGCGGCGCCACGATCGTGGATGTATCAGCGGGGCGCCTCGTCCCAGGACAGACCATCGTCGTCAGCGGCAACCGCATCGTGAGCGTGGGGCGCGATGCCGCGGCGCGACCGGCCGCGGGTGCGCGAACCATGGATGCAAGCGGGAAGTTCGTGATCCCGGGGCTGTGGGACATGCACGTGCACGCCACCGGCCCCGTCCTCGACCGCCTCTTCCTTCCCGTGCTGGTGGCGCATGGCGTCACCGGCGTGCGCGACATGTGGGGGCGCTTCGCCTGGTTCGACTCGGCCCGGGCGCAGGTGGCGCGCGGCACGCTCGTCGCGCCGCGCATCGTGGGGAGCGGGCATATCCTGGACGGGGCGCCTGCCATCTGGCCCGGGTCGACCGGGGTGAAGGACGCCGAGGAGACACGGCGAGTCGTCGACTCGCTTGCGGCTGGCGGCGCCGCCTTCATCAAGGTCTACTCGCGCCTCTCGCCCGAGGCGTTTCGCGCCGCCGCGGCGCAGGCCAGGGCGCGCGGCCTCCCCTTCGCGGGACACGTCCCCTCGCTCGTGAGCGTCGGCGAAGCCAGCGACCTCGGGATGCGGAGCATCGAGCACCTGCAGATGTTCACGCAGGCATGTTCGCGCGACGACGACGCGTTGCGCGCCGAGCTTGCCGCGGCGGTGGCGTCGCCGCGCGCGTGGGACTCGGCGGCCGTGGTCTCGCGCGGGCAGGTGCGGCGCACGCTCGACACGTTCGACGCGCGGCGATGTGCCGAACTTGCCGCGCGCCTGAAGCGAAACGGGACCTGGATGGTGCCCACCATCACGGTGCTGCGGTCCGTCGCGTACCTCGACGACTCCACCCTTGCCAGCGATCCGCGCATGGCATGGATCCCACGCTGGTTCTCCGCCGGGTGGAATCCACGCACCGACTTCCGCTTTCGCGCCCTAGGGCCACAGGACTGGGCGAGGCGCAAGGAGGTGTTCGCGGCGCAGCAACGGCTGGTGACGCTGCTGCACCGGGCCGGCGTCTCCTTCCTGGCCGGGACCGACCTGTCCAATCCCTACATCTTCCCCGGCTCCTCGCTTCACGAGGAACTGCGCAACCTCGTGGCCGCCGGCTTTTCGCCGCTGGAGGCGCTGCGCGCCGCCACCCTCAATCCCGCACGCTACCTCGGCGCCACCGATTCGCTCGGCGCCGTGCGTGCCGGATACGTGGCCGACCTCGTGGTGCTCGACGCCGACCCGCTGGCCGACATCGCCAACAGCGAACGCGTGCATGCGGTTGTCGTCAACGGTCGCCTGATCGATGCGGCCGAGCGACAGCGACTGCTGGACGCCGGGCGGGCCCTGGCGGGGGGACGCCCCTAGCCCCCGTGCGCGGGCGGCCGGCCACGCTTCGTCCCGGGCGCGGGGGGCCAAGTAAACGGATCGGGCGTGCGAGGTGTCCCACAAACGACACCAGTCGCCGACGGACCATCCGGCGACCACCGCCGGACCGCAGCCGTTGAGCGCCATGACTGCCACGCCCGAATCCGTTCACCTCACCGAGCTCCAGCTTGCCATCGTCCGCATCCTGTGGACCCGAGGACCGTCATCGGTGCTCGAGGTGCAGGAGGGGCTCCTCCCCGAGCGGCCGCTGGCGCAGACCACCGTGGCCACGCTGCTCACGCGACTGGAAAAGCGCGGGGTGGTGAGCCACGAGAACAACGGCCGCCAGTACAGCTACCGTGCCGAGGTCACGGAGCCGCAGGTGCGTCGCTCCATGGTGTCGGAGCTTACCGACATGCTCTTCGATGGCCGCCCCACCGCCCTGATTTCGCATCTCATCGACGACCGCGACATCGACGCCGGCGAGCTGGATGAGATGAAGCGCCTGATCGCCGCCGCCGAGCAGCGGGTGTCGGGCAATGGGCACTAACCTGTCGATGGAGCTGCTCCTTCCGCTCCTGGGCCGGGCGGGGCGCGTGGCTGACCTGGTGGCGGAGTGGCTGCTCACGTACGCGCTCCATTCCACGGTGCTCATCCTGGCAGCGTGGGCCCTGGTGACGGTGATGCGGGGGCGCTGGTCACCCGCGGCGCAGTCCGGCATCTGGCGCGCGGCGCTGGTGGCCGGTTGGGTGACGGCGACGGTGCAGCTGGCGGCTCCCTGGCGGCCGCTCTCGGGCCCGCTCAACGTTCCCCGGTCGGGGAGCACGGCGCTCACCGCGCTGCGCGTGGAGGCGAGCCGGGGCGCCGAGAAGCCTGTGACCTCCCGCACGCTCGTCTTTCGTCCCGCGGCGTCTGGTGCGTTTGCCACCCCCGGGGGGCTCGGGGAGATGCTCGGCCCCGTGCGCGGGACCGAGGTGAAGCGCGTGATGGTCGTCGCGCTCTCCTTCGCGTCGCTCGCCGTCGCGGGATGGGCGTTGGTGGCCGCGCTGGCGGCCGCGCAGCTGGCATGGCTCCGCCGGCGGCTGCACCTGGCCCTTGCCGGACGCCACGATGCGCGGGAGTCGCTGGCCGGCCACGCGCTTCGTCACCTGCAACGGCAGGCCGGTCTCTCGCGACCCGTGGCGCTCTCGTTCTCCGAGACCCTGCAGGTCCCGGCGGCGCTGCCGGGCGACGAGATCATCCTCCCGCTGCGCGCCGTGCACGAGCTCACGCTCGCCGAGCAGGAGGGAGTGCTGGCGCACGAGTTGGCGCACGTGGTGCGCCGGGACACGTTCTGGCTGCAGCTCGCCAGCTGGATGGAGCGGTTGGCCTGGTTCCAGCCACTCAATCGGCTGGCGCGCCGCCAGATGCAAGCGTCGGCGGAGTTCGCGGCTGATGCGTGGGCGGCGCGTCTCACCGGGCAGCCGTTGCGCCTGGCGCAGGCCCTGGCCCGCGTGGCTGCCTGGCGTCGCGCCGCGGGGCCGGGCCCCGCCGCTGCGGCGTACGCCTCGGCAATGGCGGCCGACGGATCCCCGCTGGTCGATCGTGTACGCCGCCTGACCGCCCCTGGCGGGCCTTCGGCCTCGCCGTTGGGCGGGCTCGCGGCGTGGGGCGCGATGGGCGCCGTGGCGCTCGCGGCCCTGCTGGTCCTGCCGTCGGTCGAGTTCGCACGCTCCGCCGGCCCCTCGGCGTCGGCCGAGGAGCGCGTGGAGTTGCATCTGACGGAGCGGACCGGTGCGCGCAACGTGGTGGCGTGGCGCGGGACGGCGACGGCGACCTTCCGGACGGCGGAGGCGGGTGGGCCGACGCCGCGCGCGCGGCGGGCGCTCATCCTGGTGCGGCGCGGGGCAGGCACCACGTCGTGATGCGCGGGTAGATTGGGAGGTGGGGCGGGGCGCTCCCGCTGGCCGGCTGATCGACAGCTCGCGCCCCCGGGCCCTGCCCGCGATCCCCAGCTCCGCCGCGCCATGTTGCTCGTCGTTCCGCTTGTCGCCGTCGTCGTCATCCTCGCCGCCGCGTGGCGCTGGGGTGGAATTCGCACGGCGCGTTTGGAGAGCGACGAGGAGGTGCACGCCGTGTTGGCGCAGGAACACCCCGAGTGGCATGCCACCGAGGTCGCACGTGCGCTCGATGCGAGAACTGCCCTCGCGTGCGCGCCGCCCGATGCGTCGGTGGCGATCGTCTTCGCGCACGGCGACGTGCTGACGTCGCGCCTCCTGCATGCCGGCGACCTGGCCGCGGTCCACGCGGAGCAGGATGTGCTGGCCGGGCGCGCGACTCGGATGGGTGATGGCGCGCCAGCACCGGACCATGCGGTGACCGACAACGGCACCGACACCACACCATCGAGGCCCATCGTGCGCGCGCGACTCCGGCTGCACGACGTGGGGTGCCCGCGCATGTCGCTTGCCCTGCCGCAGGATGCGTGGGAGACGTGGGCGCCTCGGCTGCAGCGGTTGGTTGGGGTGGGGTTGCTGTCCGTGTCGCTGCTGGCGGCGATCCCCGTGGCTGCCCTGTCGTCCGTCGGCCGTCCCGT
The DNA here is from genome assembly GCA_964626245.1 of uncultured Gemmatimonadaceae bacterium. Lineage (GTDB taxonomy): Bacteria > Gemmatimonadota > Gemmatimonadetes > Gemmatimonadales > Gemmatimonadaceae > SCN-70-22. The sequence goes on along the minus strand of CAZVDJ010000127.1, from coordinate 109 downwards.
TGTCGTCCATCCCGCCGTGGGCGATTCCACCGCTGCCCGCCCGTTGGCGAAGCGCTCCGACGAGGCCCGCCGCGCGGTCGCCCAGCGGGGCGCCGACCGTCGGGCCCTT
>CAZVDJ010000126.1:3353-9087 GCA_964626245.1 uncultured Gemmatimonadaceae bacterium | reverse complement strand
AACCCGGTCCCGAATCCCTCGTCATCCAGCTCGCCCTCGAGCCAGTCGCGCACCACGGCGAAGGGGACGGTCTTCTCGTAGCCCGCCACCTGTCCAAGCGCCGAGAGCCGGCGAATCGTCGCGGCCACGGCGCCAACCATCTGTTGCTCCGTCGCCGATTCCGCCACCACGAAGCGTTCCAGTGCGCCGAGCATCGTGGCGCTCCAGTCGGCCAGCGTGCGCTCGTGGCGCCACTGCGCCAGCATCCCCGCAAGGTCGTCGACCCAGCGGGCAAAGGTGGCCAGCAGCTCGGGCTCGCCCAGCAGGTCCCCTGCCTCGGGCAGCAGTTCGAGCACTTCGTCATCCACGCGTCCCACGGCGATGCCCAGCAGGAGGCGATCCAGCCCCGCGCGCCAGCTGGCCTCCTCGTACCCGGGAAAGCCGAGGGCGCTGCGGGCGGCACCGTCGTATCCCCAGCGCACGTTGGCACGCGAGAGCGCCCCCTCGACCCACTCCACGTCGCCAGCCGCAATTCCCGCCCCTTGCCGGACCAGCGGGAGCGAGAGGAGGGCGAGCACGGCGCTGCGCTCCAGGCGCCCTCCCTCCAGCGCCAGGAGTCGCGCCAGCGCTTCGGCCGCCGGCTGCGCTCGACGGAGTGGCCGGTCGGCCACGCGATACGGAATGCGCGGGGCATCCATCGATGCCACCCCGAACACCGCGTCGACCTTCGCAGCCCACTCGGCGGCGTCGGGCACCAGGAGGAGCAGGTCGTGCGGCCGCAGCGTGGCGTCGCTGGCCAGCGCGGCCAGCAGCTGGTCGCGCACCACCTCGAGCTGCCGCAGTGCGCCGTGGGCATCGTGGACGCGCAGCGAGTCGTCGTGCAGCGACAGCTCGAGCGTGGCCGTGCCGTCGGCCCCGAGCGCCAGCTCCCGCTGCATCGTCGAGAGCACGGAGCGGCCGCGCGGCGCGTCGCCCAGCCGGTCGACCACCGCGCCCCGCGACTCCAGCAGGGCGACGAACTCCCGCGACTGGCCACCGCAGGCGACGGCCAGCGGGTGCGTGGCGTCGCTGCCTAACGCCGCCGAGTAGACCGTCACCGGACGGTGGCGCGCCAGGGCGGCCAGGAGGTCGATGAACAGCGGCGGCAGGGCGCTGACGCCAAAGACGGTGAGTCGCGCGGGGAGCCCCCGTCGCTGCTCGTCGGGGAGCGCCGGCGCGCCCAGCGCCTCGATGAGCCGTTGCAGCCGTGACCCGGTGTGCGCCGCCGCGCCGCCTGCCTCCGTGCGCAGGCGCCGCCAGAGCGCCGCCTGCCAGCGCTCGTGCGTGGAGTCCAGCCCGTCGTCGCCCGCCTCCCAGCGGGCCAGGACGTCGGCGCGAAAGAGCTGGTAGTCGTCGAAGCGCGCCGCCACCTGCGCCGCCAGCCCGAACCGCGTGCGCGCGTCGGCCGCGGCAAGGTAGGTACGCAGCGGGGCGAAGGCCGGGTCTCCGCTGGCGCGCACGTCATCGAGCATCGCGTCCAGCCGCCAGGTCAGGGCGTCACGCGAGAAGGGTTCGTGCTGGTCCCGCCCGCCATGCTCCCCCAGGATGGTGCGGGCCAGCTCGAGCACGCAGGTGGTGGGAAAGGGGAGCTCGAGCGAGCCGGCGCAACCGAAGCGATCCGCGAGCTGCAACGTGACCCAGCGCCGCATGCCCTGCGACTGCACGACGATCACCTCCGACTCCCGGGGCGGCAGCGGCGCGCGCGCCAGCGCGTCGGCCAGGTGGCCAAGGAGCGGGGCAAGGTGAGGGGCGATGACCAGGCGCAGCGGCATCGGCGGACGCAGGAGTCGTCAGGGGGTGGCCGCGAGAAGATACCGCCCGGTCCTGACAGTGCACCGTGTCGGGTGCTGGCGGCGAGCCGCCGGCGGGCCCCTGGCCTGCGCCGGAGCAGCTAGCCGGTCGCCATGCCCCGGCGCGCGAGTGCGCGTCCCAGCCAGAGGGTCACGAGCGCCATCCCGGCCACTCGGACGGCGACCGACAGCGCGTCCGGCGCCTCCACCTGGCGCGCCACGGCGGGGCCGGCGAACCAGTAGTACAGCCAACCGCCGACAGCCGCAATGAGCGGCAGCACCACGCGCGAGGGCACCCGGACGAGGTGGAGCGCTGCCGCCACGACCGCCACGCTTGCCGCCGACCAGCCCAGCGTGGTGGCATAGACCATGGGTGCCGCGGCGATGGGGCCGTCGTTGGTGACGCTGTAGCCCACGATGAAGCCCGGCATCGATGCGATGAAGAGACCAAAGGGGGTGAACAACCAGCGCCCCGACCGCCGGTCGGGGCCGAGCATCTGCTGCAGCGCCCTGCCCTGCGACAGGTCGAGGCAACCGCGCGGGGTGCAGACCGTGCACGCGGTGCAGCGTCCGCGCTGGAGCGTGAGGAGTGGCGACTGCCCGTACAGGAGCTCCACCGGCAGCACCGGGCAGAGACCATTGCAGAAGCCGGCGCGCACCTCGAAGACCGCGCCAAGCCCGATGGCGAGCAGTGCCACCGCGACGATCGTCGCCGCCAGCGCGAGCCCCTCGACATTGAACAGGAAGCGCCGCGCCGGCACCAGCAGGTGAAAGAGCAGCACACCGGTGATCGAGAGCTGCATGACGGCGCGCGCCGACGGTTCGCGCCCGCGGGCGAGCCGGTTGCCGAGTTCGTTGGCGGTGGCGAACGGGCAGACGCCGCGCCACAGCACCGGATTGAGGAAGAACGTCGCCGGCAGCAGCGGGACGGCCACGTACCAGAGTGCCGCCAGCGCCAGGTCGGGCGTGAGGACGAGGGCGACGAGCAGGACCGCGAGCGTCGCCAGCGCCACCACGCGTGCGCTGCGCCACACGGCCACCTGGCGCGGGGCGCGTTGCAGGACGTGCAATCGGGGACTCGTCATCGGCTCGGAAGGAGGCTCGGCGAACTCGGCATCGAAGGTCCCGATGATTCGCCCTCCAGCTCCCGACGCGATAGGGGGACAGACGACACCCTGCGTCGGGCAACACCCGATCCGCTCGCTCCGCGTACCTCCGCGCTACTCCGCGGTCCTCCGCGTCCTGCTCTGCGCGCGCGACCGCCGCGCTCGATCTCGTTCGCGTGACTCCCGCGTGACGGATGCCGCTGACATTGGCGACACGAGCGGGACACGGAGCACCACGGAGGTCACACGGAGGAGCGCGGAGACATGGAGCGCGTGCTGCAGTTGCTCACCTATCTCAAGCACTCGGGATGCCGCGTGGGGTTACTCATCAACTTCCAGAGCGCGCGTCTGCGTGACGGCATCAGGCGAATGGTCAACAGCAGCTAGCCCCCGCCGTTGACCCCCACCGCGCCATCCTCGCGCCCTATGCCCGCAGCCCGTCGATCACCGCATTGAACGTGGCACTCGGCCGCATCGCCGCCGCCACCTTGGCCGGGTCGGGGTGATAGTACCCTCCCATGTCCACCGGCTTCCCCTGCGCCGAGATCAGCTCGGCGTTGATCGTCGCCTCGTTGGCACCGAGCGCCTGCGCCACGGGCGCAAAGCGCGCCTTGAGCCCGGCGTCCTTGTCCTGCGCCGCCAGCGCCTGCGCCCAGTAGAGCGCCAGGTAGAAGTGCGACCCGCGGTTGTCGATCTCGCCCACCTTGCGTGCCGGCGACTTGTTGGTGTCCAGGAACTTCCCGATCGCCTGGTCGAGCGTGTCGGCCAGCACGCCGGCCCTGGCGTTGCCCGTGGTGAGTGCCACGTGCTCCAGCGAAGCGCCTAACGCCGAGAATTCCCCAAGCGAGTCCCAGCGCAGGTACCCCTCCTCCTGGAACTGCTGCACGTGCTTGGGCGCCGAGCCGCCGGCTCCCGTCTCGAACAGGCCGCCCCCGGCCAGCAGCGGGACGATCGACAGCATCTTGGCCGACGTCCCGATCTCCAGGATGGGGAAGAGGTCGGTGAGGTAGTCGCGCAGCACGTTCCCCGTCACCGAGATCGTGTCCTTCCCCTCACGGATGCGCGCCAGCGAGAGCTTCATCGCGTCCACCGGCGCCAGGATCCGGATGTCGAGCCCGTTGGTGTCGTGGTCCTGGAGGTAGCGCTCGACCTTGGCGATCACCTGTGCATCGTGCGCCCGCGCGCGGTCCAGCCAGAAGACCGCCGGCGCGCCGGTGACGCGCGCCCGGCGCACGGCGAGCTTCACCCAGTCGCGGATGGGGAGGTCCTTCGTCTGGCAGCCGCGAAAGATGTCCCCCTCCGCCACCGTCTGCTGCAACACGGTCGCGCCGCTCGCCTCGTCCACCACGCGCATCACGCCACCGCCGGCTGCAATGAAGGTCTTGTCGTGCGAGCCGTACTCCTCGGCCTTCTGCGCCATGAGCCCGACGTTCGGCACGTCGCCCATGGTCGCCGGGTCGTAGGCACCGTGCTGGCGACAATCCTCCAGGACGGCCTGGTAGATCGGGGCGTAGCACCGGTCGGGGACGAGGGCCTTGGTGTCGTGCAGCTTCCCGTCCGGCCCCCACATCTTCCCCGAGTCGCGCACCACCACCGGCATCGACGCGTCGATGATCACGTCGTTGGGCACGTGCAGGTTCGTGATCCCCTTGCCCGAATCGACCATCGCCAGCTTCGGCCCGCGCGCAACCGTGGCCGCGATGTCCTGCTCGATCGCCGCACGCTCGGCCTCGGGCAGCGCGCCGATCTTCGCGTACACGTCACCCAGCCCGTTGCGCGGATTCACCCCCAGCGCCTTGAAGGTGCCAGCGTGCTTCTCGAACACGTCCTTGAAGTAGACGGTCACCGCATGCCCGAACATCACCGGGTCCGACACCTTCATCATCGTCGCCTTCAGGTGCAACGAGAGCAGCAGGTCGCTCGACCGCGCGTCGGCGATCTCGCGCGCCAGGAAGTCGCGGAGCGCCGCCACCCGCATCACGGCGGTGTCGACGATCTCCCCCGCCTCCAGCGCGATCCCCTTCCTGAGCACCGTCACCGCACCGTCGGCGGCGACGAACTCGATGCGCGCACTGGTCGCCGACGGCACCGTCACCGAGGTCTCGCTGCCGTAGAAGTCACCGTCGGACATGTGCGCCACGTGCGACCTGGACTCGCGCGACCACGCGCCCAGCTTGTGCGGGTGCTTCTTCGCAAATGCCTTGACCGAGAGCGGGGCGCGACGGTCGGAGTTCCCCTCGCGCAGCACCGGGTTCACGGCGGAGCCGAGCACCTTGGCGTAACGCGCCTGGATCGCCTTCTCCCCGTCGTTGGCCGGCGCCTCGGGATAGTTCGGGACGGCGAAGCCGTGCGACTGCAGCTCGGCGATCGCCTCCTGCAGCTGCGGAATCGACGCCGAGATGTTGGGGAGCTTGATGATGTTGGCGTCGGGACGCGTCGCCAGCTCACCCAGCGCCGCCAGGTGGTCCGGGATGCGCTGCTCGGGGGTGAGGAAGTCCGGGAAGTTGGCCAGGATGCGCCCGGCCAGCGAAATGTCGCGCGTCTCGACCGTGACGCCGGAGCCTGCCGTGAAGGCCTGGACGATGGGGAGGAGCGAGAAGGTCGCCAGCGCGGGCGCCTCGTCGATGTGGGTCCAGATGATCGTGGAAGGCTGGGACATGGTCGGTGCTGGAAAGGGCGGCGCACAGGCGTGTGCTTCGGCGCCGTTCAATAGGATAAGCAGGAAGCGCCCGGCGAGGGACTGGGCGAGCTGGAGGATGGGCGGGTGTCGGGTGAAGAACGGGACGCGGCGGAGACACGAAGGGGCACGGAGGAGATCGA
>CAZVDJ010000126.1:0-3343 GCA_964626245.1 uncultured Gemmatimonadaceae bacterium | reverse complement strand
GTCGCGAAGCTTCAGGCGACGCCCTTTCGGCCGTCCGCGGTGCGTTGGATGTTGAGGCGGGACGGCGTGCCAGCGTCAGCAAGCCGCCCCGTCCGCAGGCGACCACCCCCACTCACGTGAGCGCGAGCTACAGCTGCAAAGCAGCGGGCGAGGGCCGGGCAACGGGTGCGCTCGTGCACGCGCGGCAGCGGCACGCGAGCTGGTCTCGGGTCCGCGTGGGGCGCGGCCTTGCAGTCGGCCTTGCAGTCGGCCTTGTCGTGAGCGCCACGCTCGCCGCTGCGGTCGCTCCCGTGGTGGCGCAGACTCGGCAGCCCCCGCGCCCCGCCGCCACGCGCCCGGTCTCCCCGACCAGCGCCCTCGCGCAGCAGCGCCGCATGCCGAGCGTGATCGACTCCACCCTCGATGGCGCCACCCGCGTCCTGGCCCAGTTCAAGCTCACGCCGGCCCCCTCCTTCCTGGACACCCCGACCCCGTCCCTGGACGGGCGCGTCTTTTCGCAGGAACCGGTCGCCGGCCAGCCCGTCCCGGTCCCTCCCCGGGCGATCCCGTTAGGCGTGTACCGGTACGTGCGGGTGGACAGCGTCACCGTCCCGCCCGTCACCGGGACCCCGCTCCTCCTGGCCGTGCGCCAGCTGCAACGTGCCGGCCTCGTCCCGCGCTACTCGCGGCAGGGACTCCTCGCCGCCGCCGCGGCGACCGTGAGCGCGCAGGATCCCCCGGCCGGGACACGCGTGGCGCCCAAGGCCACCGTCTCGCTCACCCTCGACGTCAGCACACGTGTCCCCTGGGTGGTGGGCGCCGACCTGGCCTCCGCGACACAGCGACTCGTCAGGCAGGGGCTCGCGCTCGAGCCGCGCGGCAGCGACTACTCCGACTCCATCGCGGCCGGGCGCATCGTGCGGCAGCATCCGGACTCCGGCGTCCTGGCGCGCCCTGGCGAAGTGGTGGGCGTCTGGACCTCGCTCGGCCAGCACCCGCCAGAGCCCGGGCAGCGCATGCCGCGGCTGGTCGGACGTTCGCTGCGTGACGCGTCGGCGGTGCTCGCACCGCTCGGACTCGCGGTCACGCACGTGGACTCGGTCTCCGACGCGGCGATGTCCGGCCGCATCACGGCGCAGTATCCTCCCGAAGGGACCACCGTCCACCCCTCTGACAAGGTGGATGTGACGATCGCCGTGGCTCCCCAGGGGCGCCGAGTGCCGTGGGTCGTCGGACGCCCGCTGGCCGAAGGGGCGCAGGCGGTGCGCGACGCCGGCCTTGCCGCTCGGGCGCGCCTCGTCCCGGGCGATGGAGCGGCGCGCGGGATCATCATCGCCCAGAGCATCGACTCCGGCGTCGTACGTCCACCGGGTGCGCTCGTCGTGCTCACCGCCACCGACACGGCGGGACCACCGCCGCCGGAGACCCGCGACATGCCTAACGTCGTGGGGATGACGTGGGGCGACGCGATGCAGGCGCTGAAGTTCCTGTCACCCGCGCTCCACACGGTTGCCGTGGACACGCCGAACCAGGAGGAGGAGAACCGCGTCGTCGCCCAGTCCCCGCCGGTGGGGACCATCGTCCTGCAGGGAGTGGCCGTGGTGCTGCGCGTGGGGCGCTATGCGCCTGAGCAGCGTCCGGACTCGCAGCGCACCGACTCGCAACGCACCGACTTGCAGCCGCCCAACGTGCCGACCGCCGACTCGGCGATCGTCCCGGCCGTCGAGGGCCTTCGCCTTGCCGAGGCGCGCGAACGGCTGGCAGGCGCAGCGCTCAGGTTGGGCGACGTGACCGCGGACGCGCCGGACGCCGACTCGGTCGTCGCCCGGCAGGATCCCGGCGCAGGGACGGCAGTTGCGCGTGGATCCGCTGTGGCCCTCACACTGCGCAACGCGCCAGCGATCGCCGACACCCGCGACAACACCTCACGCGGCGGCGGCGGCGGCGGCAGAAGCGGAGGAAGCGGCGGCGATTCGCGGCTGTGGTGGCTGCTTGGCGGCGTGGGCGGTGTGCTGGCGGCCGCCGCCTTCCTGCGCCAGCGGCACCGGTCGAGGGGGACTGGCGGCGCGGAGCACGACCGGGGACGCGAGCGCGACGCCGCAGTGCAGGTGACGCTGCACCCCTCGCCGCTCCCTCCACCGGCCGTGCAGCTGCCGGAGACGCAATCCGTCGTGGCGCACGGCGTGACACTCGTGGACCGGGCGCCGGAGTGCTCGGTCGACTTCCCAGGTTCCGTGATTGCCCGTGAGGAGGGGCCCAATGGACGCCCGCGGTGACACCCTGGCCTGGATGTTCGGCATCCGGGATCCCGAGAAGTCCGACAAACGGCTGGATGCCGCTGCCGTCCAGGCGATTGGCAAGGCGGTGGTCGCGGCCGCTGGTGCCGCCCTCGGCGCCGGCGCTCCCGCCGCCATCACGAAGACGGTGGCGTGCGTCGCCCAGGCGCTGGAGCAGCGGCTGAGCGAGATCATGGTGAGCGGCTGGAACAAGCGAAAGGAGATCGCCAGGTACGGCGACGTGGCGAAGTACCCGCCCGGGCAGAAGCGCTACGTGCAGCTGTACGAACACCCCATCACCTGGACCTACCGCCCGTACGTCGAGATCGAGGTGAGAGGAGCGACGTTCACCATCGACCTCGTGGTGACGGTGAAGCTCACCGTGGACCAGGCGGTCCTCGTGATCGACGGGGGGCGCGTGATGTCGATCGAGCCGGGAAAGGTCACGGCCGAGGGGAGCGCGACGATCGGCGACTTCAAGCTGTGCGACCCGATGAAGAAGGAGCTGGGGGAACTGCCAGGCAGCATCGGGTTTGGCGACGGCATCCCGATTGCCGGCGCGGGTGCGCCGGGACGCTGAGCGCCCGGCGCACCCGACCTCCTACCCTTTCACGAAGAACCAGCTCTCGAAGGTCCCCCCGGGCATTCCCGGAAAGCCGGTCTGCAGGATGAACTCCGGCGTCGACGAGACCGGGCGCTTGTTGAGGTCGAGCAGGTAGCTGCAATGCACGCGCACCAGCACGCGACCAAAGGCGCGCGACATCAGCTTGATGATGTCGTTCGGCGAGTGCTGGGACTTCCACCGGACGATGCGCGCCGACGTGGCCATGGCTCCGTTGAAGGTGAAGATCGGCTGCGGCACGTTGGTGCTGTCGAACCGCTCGTACCACACCTGGATCACGGCGGGCTGCACCTGCGGAATGCTGGCGTCCAGCGATCGCGTGAGGGTGACGCTGATGTCATCGAGCAGCGCCAGCGCCCCGTCGATGGCGACGACGTCGTCGTGCTTCCATGACGTCCCGCGGATGACGGTGAGGTCGAGGCTCTCCAGCCCGGGCCCGGGCGGTCCCTGCGGTCCGCTCGCTCCC
>CAZVDJ010000125.1:0-9126 GCA_964626245.1 uncultured Gemmatimonadaceae bacterium | reverse complement strand
ATGGCCTCGCCGCACGTGGCGGGCGCCGCCGCCCTCTACCTCGGCGCCAACGCCTCCATGACGCCGACGCAGGTCAAGGCCGCGATGAAGGCGGATGCGACCACGAACAAGATCACCAACCCGGGCACCGGCTCGCCCAACCTGCTCCTGTACGTTGGCAACATCGGCGGCGGCACGCCGAACAACCCGCCGGTCGCCAACTTCACGCACTCCTGCTCGCCCATCTCCGGCGGCTTCCAGTGCAACCTGAACGGCAGCTCATCCACGGACGACAAGGGGATCGTGTCGTACGCCTGGAGCTCGCCGGGCAAGCCCAACAAGTCGGGCGTCAACTCGTTCTACAACTTCACGCCCGGCACCTACAACGTGACGCTCACCGTCACCGACACCGATGGCGCCACCAACAGCATCACGAAGTCGATCACCGTCGGCGGCTCGACCAACAACCCGCCGGTCGCCAACTTCACCTACAGCTGCACCTCGCCGGCCGCCGGCCGCTATCAGTGCGACGTGGACGGCAGCAGCTCCACAGATGACAAGGGGATCGTCTCGTACACCTGGACCGCCCCGGGCTACCCGAGCAAGTCGGGTGTCACGACGTTCTATCGCTTCTCCAGCTCCACCACCCTCAACGTGACCCTGACTGTCGTCGACACCGATGGCGTCTCGCACTCGGTCACGAAGCCGGTCACGACGCCGTAACGCGGCAGTCGCCGTCCCCCGCCTAACGGGCAACCCGTCGGCTGGGGGACGGCGGCACCGGCACGACAACACGAAGGCCGCGAGCGACGTCGCTCGCGGCCTTCGTCGTTCCCGCACCCCCGGGCGCGCTGGCGCGCCGTCAACCCGGACGCGCGGCCCGCTCGCGAGCACCGGCCGCCGCGCGCATGGCGTGGTGCAGCCGGTCCAGCGTCTCGTCGATGATGGCGTCGTCGTGCGCTGCCGACATGAACCCGGCCTCGAAGGCGGACGGCGCCAGGTACACGCCGCGGCGAAGCGCCTCGTGGAAGAACCGCCTGAAGAGCGCGACGTCCGCCGTCTTCGCCTGCGCAAACGAGCGCACCGGCTCATCGCGCAGGAAGAAGCCCCATATGCTCCCCACCGCGCCTGCCGTGCACGGCACATCGCACGCACGGGCGATCTCGGCCACTCCCTCCGCGAGCCGGCGCGTGCGTGCCGCCATCGTCGCCTGCACCTCGGCGGTCAGGCCGCGCAGCGTGGCCAGCCCGCCCGCCATCGCCAGCGGATTGCCCGACAGCGTCCCCGCCTGGTACACCGGACCGCTGGGAGCCACGAGCTCCATCAGCGCGCGCCGCCCCCCGTACGCCGCCACCGGCAGCCCGCCGCCGATCACCTTGCCTAACGTCGTGAGGTCGGGCGTGACGCCGTATCGCTCGCACGCGCCACCCAGCGCCACGCGAAACCCGGTCATCACCTCGTCGAAGATGAGCACCGCCCCCACCTCGTCCGCCAGCGCGCGCAGCGCCTCCAGGAAACCCGGCTGCGGGGGGATGAGTCCCGAGTTCCCCACCACCGGCTCCACGATGATCGCCGCCAGCTGCGACGCATGCTCGCGCACGATGCGCGTGGTCTCCTCCACGTCGTTGAAGGTCGCCGTCAGCGTCAGCGCCGCCAGCGACGCGGGCACACCGGGCGAATTCGGGAGCCCCAGCGTCGCCACGCCCGATCCGGCCTTCACCAGGAATGAATCGGCGTGCCCGTGATAGCAGCCGTCGAACTTCAGGAACGCCTCGCGTCCGGTCGCCGCTCGGGCCACGCGGATGGCGCTCATGGTGGCCTCGGTCCCGCTGGACACGAAGCGCAAGCGCTCCACGTGCGGCATCATCGCGCGCACGCGCTCGCCCAGCTCGACCTCGAGCTCGGTGGGAATGCCGAAGCTCGTCCCGCGCTGCATCACCTCGTGCAGCGCCTCGAGCACCGACGGCGGCGCGTGCCCCAGCACCAGCGGTCCCCACGACAGCACGTAGTCGATGTACGAGTTGCCGTCCACGTCCCAGATGCGGGCGCCAGCCCCGCGCGCCACGACAAACGGCTCGCCATCCACGCCGCGGAAGGCACGCACCGGCGAGTTCACCCCTCCCGGAAACAGGGCGCGCGCGCGCGCCATCACCTCGGTCGATCGACTCATCCGCTCCTGGCTCCCGCCATCGATGTTGCCTGGGTCATCGCCTCACTCGCCGTCGCGCAGCGCCTGTGCGGCATCGTACGCGAAGTAGGAAAGTATGAAGTCCGCGCCGGCGCGCCGGATGGCCATGAGCGACTCCAGCATCGCCCGCCGTTCGTCCAGCCAACCGTTGGCCGCCGCCGCCTTGATCATCGCGTATTCACCCGACACCTGGTACGCGGAAACCGGGCAGTCGAACGCGTCTCGCACCCGGCGAATGATGTCGAGGCACGGGCCGGCCGGCTTGACCATGACCATGTCCGCCCCCTCCTCCACGTCGGCACGCACCTCGCGCAACGCTTCGTTGGTGTTCCCGACGTCCATCTGGTACCCGCGCCGGTCGCCGAACTGCGGCGTCGACTCTGCCGCCTCGCGAAACGGCCCATAGAACGCCGACGCGTACTTGGCGGCGTACGACAGGATGGGGATGTCGCCATGCCCGGCCGCATCCAGCGCCTCGCGAATCGCGGACACCCGCCCGTCCATCATGTCACTCGGCGCCACCACATCGGCGCCGGCCGCCGCATGACAGACGGCCTCGCGCGCCAGCAGCGCGAGGGTCGCGTCGTTGTCCACCGTGTCGCCGCGCAGCACGCCGCAGTGTCCGTGCGACGTGTACTCGCACATGCAGACGTCGGTGATCACCACGAGATCCGGGAACTCGCGCTTGATGGCGCGCACGCCGTTCGCCACCGGGCCGTGCTCGTCCCACGCCCCCGACCCCTCGGCGTCCTTCGTCTCCGGGATCCCGAACAGGATGGCGCCCCCGAGCCCTAACGACGCGGCACGTTCGGCATCGCGCAGCATCTCGTCCACCGACGTCTGTGCCACGCCGGGCATCGAGCCGATCGGGCGCCGAACCCCGTGCCCCGCCCGCACGAACAACGGAACGACGAGCTGGGACGGATGCAGGCGCGTCTCGCGAACCAGCGCCCGCAGCCCGGGCGAGCGGCGCAGGCGGCGAAGGCGCAGCGCGGGAAAGTGGCTCATGCGTCCTCCCCTCACCGGCGCGCGGTGGCGGCCGCGCGCGCGCGCGACAGCAGGAGCTCACCTCCACCTGCCGCGAGTGAGGCAGCCAGCGCCCGCGCCGCCTCACCCACCGCGTCGTCCCCCGAGTCGTCCACGCGACACGATCCGCGCGTGCCCTCGCCCCCCGTCACGTCCAGGATCGCGGCCTCCAGCCACATCGCTCCCTCACGGAACGTCGCCAGGGCCCCCACCGGCACCTGGCAGCCACCCTCCAGCGCGTGCAGGAACGCGCGCTCGCAGGCCGCCGCGCGCCACGTCACCTCGTCGTGCACCTGGCGGAGGATCGCGCGTATCGCAGCGTCGTCGCGCCGGATCTGGATCGCGATCACCCCCTGCGCCGGGGCGGGAAGCCACGTCGGCGGCTCCAGCCACTGCGTGATGCGGCCGTCCATTCCCAGCCGCTTCAGTCCCGCGCCCGCCAGGATGATGGCCTCCATCTCGCCGCCGTCGAGCTTCTGCACGCGCGTTGGCACGTTGCCACGCAGGTCCACCACCGCCAGGTCCGGGCGAAGCTGCCGGAGCATCGCCGAGCGACGCAGCGACGACGTCCCGACGCGGGCGCCGGGCGGAAGCTCGCCTAACGTGCGCGCCGCCACGTCGGGCCGGATGAGCAGCGCGTCGCGTGGATCCTCGCGCGGCAGCACCGCTCCCACGTCCAGCCCGGGCGGATTGTCGGTCGGCAGGTCCTTGAGCGAGTGCACGCACAGGTCGACGTCACCGCCCAGCAGCGCGGCCTCGAGTTCGGCCGTGAAGACCCCCTTCCCGCCAATGGCCGGGAGCGGGACATCGAGCCGCTCATCACCCCACGTCGAGAAGGTGACGACCTCGGTCGCATGCCCCATCGCCGCCAGCGCGTCCCGCACCATGTGTGTCTGTTTCAGGGCAAGCGCCGAGCGGCGGGACCCGATGCGCAGCAGGCGCTCGCCTGCGCCGGAGACCGGGGGCTGTTCGTTAGGCATGCGTGGGAAGTTCGATGAGGATGTGGCGCACCGCCTGCGCGAGCGCCTCCAGTCGTGGCGTGGTCGCCTCGGCCGACACGACCAACCCCGCGTCACGCGCGGCGGCCGTGGTGGCCGGGCCGATGGACACCAGGCGGGCCACACCCCACAGGGAGCGCGGCACCAGTTGCGCGAGGGCGCGCGCCGCCGAACCCGACGCCAGGGCCACCGCCTGCACCTCGCCAGCCGCAAGCGCCGCCGAGAGCGCCGCCCCCCCGTCGGGTCGGGGACGCGTCTCATAGCAGGCCACGTCGTCCACCGTCCACCCGGCAGCTCGCAGGATGGTCGGCACGTCCTCACGCGCCTCGTCGGCACGCGGAAAGAGGACACGCCGTGCCGGAGTCGCATCTTCCGCGAGCAGCGCCCGGGCCAGGTGCGCGGCATCAGACACCTCGGGAACGACCGCGGCGCGCCAGCCGTGCGTGGCCAGCGCGCCGGCCGTGCGCTCTCCCACGGCGGCCACGCGAGCCCCCTCCAGTCGGCGGCGTGCCTCGCTGCCGGGCGGTGCCGCCGCCGAGAGGGCGTCGACCGCGTTGCGGCTGGTGCAGACGATCCAGTCGAAGCCAGGGGCCGCCAGCAGCTGCGCTCCCAGCCACTCGGCCGGGCGCTGCACGACGCTGATCAACGGGGTGCTAACGGCGTCCAGGCCAACCCGCGCCAAAGCATCGGCCAGCGCCCGCGCATCCTCCTCGGCGCGCGTCACTGCGACAGTCGGTCGGTCACCCATCGGCGCGCGTCGCAGGACGGGTGGCGTGCGAGCCGGCCTCGATCGGGCGCGCCGACGACAAACGGGACAGCGCCGGCTGCGCGCGCAGCTGCGCCAGCGCAAGCGGGAACCACGCCGTGAATCGCTCGGGATTCGCCGCGAGCTCCCCCGCCAGCTCGTCGAGTGGCACGGCACGCCACGCCGACACTTCATCTCGGTTGGGCGCGGGCGCGGCGCTCACCCACGCCAGGAAGAGGTGATCCAGCTCGTGTTCGACAAGCGACGGCGAGACCTGCGCGCGATAGATGAACCACCCCGCCGGTTCCAGGCGGTCGCAATCGAGTCCCATCTCTTCGCGCATGCAGCGCTCGGCCGCCAGGGTGGGCGACTCACCCTCGCGTGGATGCGTGCAGGCGGTGTTCGACCAGAGCCCTCCGGAGTGGTACTTCCCCTGGGCGCGGCACTGCAGGAGCAACCGCCCGCTCGGGTCGAAGGCAAAGACCGACACGGCCCGGTGCAGTGCCCCCGATTCATGGGCCGCGAGCTTCTCCGCCAGCCCGATGGGCTGGTCGAGCTCGTCCACCAGGATCACGGGCGGAGGACTGCCGGTGGCCGCCACGGGCGCGCTCATGGGGGCGCTCACGGGAGCGCTCCTGAAAGCAGCCATGGAAGCAGCCACGGAAGCGGTCGTGGGATGCGACGGGTCGCCATGCTCCAACGATAGCACCTTCACCCGGCAATCGCCTCGCTCGCCAGGAGCGCCCGCACCCGCGCTGCTATCCCCGCGGCATCCAGGCCGCACCCGGCCAGCTGTCGCGCGCGCGACGCCGCGTGGATGATCCGGTCGGGGACACCGAGCGTCACGATGCGCACGTTAGGCTCGTTCCGGTTCACCGCGGCAGCGAGCATCGCCCCGAAGCCATTGGTGACCGTCCCCTCCTCCACCACCACCAGGCACCGGTGATGCGCGCAGACGGCGTGCAGCGTGACCTCGTCGTATGGCTTGAGGAATCGGCAGTTCACGACCGTCACTTCCACGCGCTCGCGAGCCAGCGTCTCCGCCGCCGCCAGCGCAGGCGCCACCATCGTCCCCACGGCGAGGACGGCGACGTCGCGCCCCTGGCGCAACACCTCCCACGTACCGAACGGAACGGGCGGAACGTCCGCGATGCGGGACACCACGTCCGGTGTTGCATCCCGCGGGTACCGAATCGAGCAGGGGCCGTCGTGCAACAGCGCGGTGCGCAGCAATCCGAGCATCTCGCGCCCATCGCTCGGCGCGGTGACGACCATGTGCGGCACCGAGAGCATGTAGGCGATGTCGTACAATCCCATGTGCGTCTCGCCATCCTCGCCCACCAGGCCCGCGCGGTCCATGGCAAACGTGACCGGGAGCCGCTGCAGCGCGACGTCATGGATCACGCTGTCGTACGCACGCTGAAGGAAGGTCGAGTAGATCGCGACCACCGGACGGAGACCGCGCGTCGCCAGTCCGGCGGCAAAGGTGACGGCGTGCCCCTCGGCAATTCCCACGTCGAAGAAGCGCGACGGATGTGCAGTCGCCACCATCGACGTCCCGGTTCCCGTCGGCATGGCCGCCGTGATCGCCACCACGTCCCCCTGTTCGTGCATCAACTCCGTGAGGCCGCGCCCGAAGACGGCGGTCCACGCCGGGTTCGCGGTGGACACCGTGCGCACCTTGCCAGTGGCCGGATCATGGCCGGGCGGAAGGGCGTGCCACTTCTCGGCATGCTCGCCGGCGGGAAAGCCATGGCCCTTCCGCGTCACGACGTGCACCAGGCGCGGGCCGGCCATCGGGCGTACCGCCCGCAGCGTCTCGGTCAGCGCGTCCAGGTCGTGGCCGTCGATCGGTCCGAAGTAGCGAAAGCCGAGTTCCTCGAACAGCACGCCGGGCGTCAACAGCGATTTCACGCTCTCCTCCCACTTGCGCACCAGTGTATTGAGCGCGTCATGGGCTTCCACGAACTCGCCGATGCGGGACCGCAGGCGATTGTAGATCGGATTGCGTTGCACCTGCGTGAGGTACTTGGACATCGCCCCCACGTTCGGCGCGATCGACATCTCATTGTCGTTCAGGATGACAATGATGTCGCGGTCCGAATGGCCGGCATTGTTCAGCCCTTCGTACGCCAGGCCGCTCGTGAGTGACCCGTCGCCGATGACGGCCACCACCTTGTAGTCGTCGCCCTGCAGGTCGCGAGCGGCGGCAATGCCCAGCGCAGCCGAGATCGAGGTGGCGGCGTGTCCCGCCCCGAAGGTGTCGAACGGACTCTCCGATCGCTTGAGGAAGCCGGAAAGTCCCCCCTCCTGGCGCAGCGTCTCCAGTCGGTCGTTGCGTCCCGTCAGCGCCTTGTGCGGATACCCCTGGTGCCCCACGTCCCACACCAGCTGGTCGCGCGGCGTCTCGAACACCGCGTGCAGCGCCACGCTGAGCTCCACCACCCCGAGCCCCGCCCCGATGTGCCCGCCCGTGCGCGAGCACACGTCGATCAGGCGGACGCGCACGGCGTCGGCCACGTGTTGCAGCTCGCGGGGTGAGAGGTCGCGCAGGTCGGCCGGTGAATGTATGCGCTCGAGCATGGCACGCCTCCCGTCAGCCTCGGCCGACGCGCAGGTAGAGTTCCCACAGCATGAACGGGATGCGCGTGGCGAGGAACGCATGCTCGATCGCCGCCAGCCCCGCCACGGCGCCGATGACCACGCGTTGCATGCGTGCCCCATGGCCAAGCGCTGCACGTGGCCAGAGCATCCACGCGGCAAGCGCCGTGTAGCCAGCGATCGTCACCCACAGGAACGGCGAGTTGACCGTCGGGCCGAAGTAGCGCACGAGGTGCGACAGGTACGGCGGGAAGATCTCCGCCCCGGAGTTCACCACGCCGAGGAAGAGGTTGAGCTTCGCGCTCTGGTGCGCTCCCCAAAAGAGGAGCAGCGTCCAGAGGGCGAGTCGATTGGCCGCGCCGCGCACGGCCAGCGCCATCGCGCCCATCGTCGCCAGTGCCAGCGCCTCCCAGTGCCACGTCGCCACAATCGCGGCCCAGGCGCCGTCCAGCCCCCGCGTGGCCTCGCCCAGCGCCGAGGGTGGCGGCCCCACCACCCACCCCTCGAAGAACAGCGTGATGATTCCGGTCCACGCCAGGGCACCGGCGAAGAATGCCCGCAATCCGCCGATCGCGCTCGCGTCGCGACGACTCGCGAGCAGCAGTCGCGTCGCAGCGCCCAGGCAGAGTACGGCCCCCACCAGCGCCACCCCTCGCGTCCACGCATTGCGCTGCAGCGCGTACAGAACCCCGGTCGCTGTCCACCAGAAGCACAGCACCAGCAGCACCGCGTGCCGCCGCAACGTGGCGCCAAGCCGCGCCGGTCCAACGGTGGCCCGTGCCGTCGTCACCACCGCTCCCTTCACCAGCTCGGGCATCGTCATGCGCCGCGCACCTCGCCCGTCGCGCGCGACTCGCGCACGCAGCGCGCCACATCGCGCGCCTGCGCCGATGGGAGGGGGACGTATCGCGCGCCCAGGGCACTCGACAGCTCGCGTGCCGCCGCTTCCCCGCGCGGCGACGTGTCGATCATCACCGCGGATTGCCCCAACTCGCGAAAGGCGATCGCCGAGCGTCGTGCCTCCTCCAGCGCGCGAGGCCGGCCCGGTGTCCCGTCCCGCGCGATGTTCGCGCGTGCATCCGTGAGCCACACCGCCACCACGTCCTGTCCCTCGCGCATCGCCTGCAGCGCCGTCGCATGCACCACGTCGATCGCCGAGGCGAGCGGTGTCCCCCCTCCACCCGGCAGCGCCGCCAGCAGGCGCTTGGCCCGCGCCAGCGCCCGCGTGGGGGGCAGCAGCAGCACGGCCCGCTCCCCACGAAACACGATCAGCGCCACCTTGTCTCGCCGCACGTACGTCTGCGCCAGCAGCAGCTCCACCGCCCCCTTCGCCTCTGCCAGGCGCTGCAAGGCCATCGACCCACTCGCGTCGACCGCGATGATGGTCGTGGTCCCGGTTTGCCGCTTGTAGCGTCGGACGCGAAAGTCGTCGCGCCGAACGTCCAGCGCACGAGCCGCGGGCGGGGGAACGATCTGCGCCGGCGACCCGGGCGCCGACGAAGGGTGCGCCGTGATCAGCGTTGCCGTTGCCGCCGGCGGATCCTGCGACCCCTCACGCGCCGCGCGCTCAAGCCGTCGCACTTGCTGCC
>CAZVDJ010000124.1:8925-9140 GCA_964626245.1 uncultured Gemmatimonadaceae bacterium | reverse complement strand
GCGCACGCCACCCGTACGTTAATGGGTGCGCGATGGCCGGCGATGCGGTGCCGCACGGACCGAAGGAACCCCCAATGTCTCGTCGCGCCGGGGGGCGGTATCGTTGCCACCACCGCCTCACGCCAGCGTGGTGCGCCGGGGGTGGGACCGCGCCAGCAAGTGGCCAGCGCCTGCTCCCCGGCGGCGTCCTCGAGCACGTTGTCGGGGTTGCTGCG
>CAZVDJ010000124.1:0-8915 GCA_964626245.1 uncultured Gemmatimonadaceae bacterium | reverse complement strand
GCTCCCCGGCCGTCCACACGTGCCGTCTTCAGTGGCTCCCCGCATGTCACTCGCTCGTTATGCGATCGATCCGGTCACCGGCTTCGTGCCGGGGACGCCGCCGCTGCGCTCCCTGGGGGGCGCCTTCGCCGCGCTGGACGCGATTGCCGCGGAGGTCGGCGCGCTGATTCGCTCCCGCCGGATGCGCGATGCGATCCTCGGGCTCCCCCCGCTCGACATCCTCGAGTTGGCGCAGCCCGCCGAGCGCGAACGGGCGATGCTGCTGCTGTGCCACCTTGCCAACGCCTGGGTCTACGGCGGCGAGGCACCGCACCTGCGCATCCCACCGGTCCTCGCCATTCCGCTGTGCGCACTGTCGGGCCAGTTGGGGCGTCCGCCCATCGCGCACTACGCGACGATGACGCTCACCAACTGGCGCCTCATCGACCCCTCGGCGGGAATCTCCGCGGACAACGCGCGCACGCAGGTGCAGTTCCTGGGCGGGGTGGACGAAGACTGGTTCTTCGTGGCGTCGATGGGGGTGGAGCTCGCGGGGGCACCGCTCGTGGCTGCCGTCGTCGAGGCCGATCGGGCGGCGCGCGACGGGAGCGACGCCGACATCACCGCGGCGCTGGAGCGGTTTGCGGCCGGGATGCCGGCGGTACACGACGCGCTGCAGCGGGTGCGGGAGTGGTGCGACCCGCACACGTACTACCTCCGTGTCCGGCCCTACGTGAGCAGCTGGCCGGCGCCCGGCGTGGTGTACGAGGGGGTCTCGGAGGAGCCGCGCAAGTACATGGGAGGGAGCGCCGCGCAGAGCGCGCTGCTGCAGTCGTTTGATGCGCTGCTGGGGGTCGTGCACCCGGATGCGCCCGCCGGTGCCTACCTGCGCGCGGTGCGTGCGTACATGCCCCCGGCACACCGCGCCTTCGTGGAGGATGTCGAGCGCAACTCGCGCGTGCGCGCGCGTGCCGAGGGCGGGACGGCGGCGCTGGCGGCCGCGTACAATGACGCCCTGGCCCAGCTCGAGCGCTTTCGCGAGACGCACATGCAGCTGGCGCATGACTACATCATTCGCCCGTCGGGTGCCGCCGCCGATGCCACCGGAACGGGCGGCACGGCGCTCCGGACCTTCCTGGCCGGGGCGCATGCCACCACCACGCGGGCCAAACTGTGAGCAGCAGTTCACGTTCCGCCGGCGACCTTGCGCCGGACCACGAGATCGCGGCGCTCGACGCGTCCGACCCCCTGGCATCGTTCCGCGCACGCTTCGCCCTCCCCGACGGCGTGATCTACCTGGACGGCAATTCGCTTGGTGCGCTCCCGCGGGCTACCGCGGAGCGGCTGCAGGCGGTGGTGCGGGAGGAGTGGGGCGAGGGGTTGATCCGGAGCTGGAACAGCGCCGACTGGTTTCACGCGCCGCGGCGCGTGGGGGGCAAGCTGGCGGGGCTCATCGGTGCCAGGCCACACGAGGTGGTGGTGGCCGACTCCACGTCGGTGAACCTCTACAAGCTGATCATCGCGGCGCTGCGCGCCCGCCCGGGTCGCCGGACGGTGCTGTCCGAGCCCGGGAACTTCCCGACCGACCTGTACATGATCGAGTCGGCGTTGCGCACGCTCGGTGACGGGCACCGCCTGTCGCTCGTGCCGCGCGAGGCGCTGGCCTCGGCCATCGACGATGACACCGCGCTGCTGCTGCTCACGCACGTGCACTACAAGACCGCCGACGTGTGGGACATGCCGGCGCTCACGCAGGCGGCGCACGCGCGAGGTGCCATGGTCCTGTGGGACCTGAGCCACAGCGCGGGGGCGGTGGAGGTGGACCTGAACGGCGCCGGCGCCGACCTGGCGGTGGGATGCGGCTACAAGTTCCTCAACGGCGGTCCCGGCGCCCCCGCCTTCCTCTTCGTCGCGGAGCGCCACCTGGGGACGCTCGAGACGCCGTTAGGCGGCTGGATGGGGCACGCGCGCCCCTTCGACTTCGTGGACGGATACGAAGCCGGGCCGGGGATCGTGCGCTTCCAGTGCGGGACCCCGGCCATCCTGGCGCTGGCCGCCCTGGAGTCCGGCGTCGACGTGCACCTGGCGGCGGACATGCGGGCCGTCGTCGCCAAGTCGCGGGCGCTGGCAGCGCTGTTCATCGACCAGGTCGCGGTGCGAGGCGCGCCGTACGGGATCTCGCTCGTGGGGCCGCCGCCCGGGGCGCCCCGTGGAAGCCACGTCTCGTTCCGGCACCCCGAGGCCTACGCCATCGTGCAGGCGCTCATTGCCCGCGGCGTGATCGGGGACTTTCGCGCCCCGGACGTGATGCGCTTCGGCCTCACGCCGCTGTACCTGCGTTTTGCCGACGTGGTGGCGGCCGCCCGGCACCTGGAGGCAGTGATGGAACGGGAAGAGTGGCGCGAGGCGCGGTTCCGGGTGCGGGCGGCGGTGACGTAACCCGTCCCCCATATTGCGTCCATGCCTGTCGCCGACGCACTCGAGCGCATGCGCGCAGCCGCCCTCTCGCTCCCCGAGTCCCACGAGGTGATGGCCTGGGGGGAGCCCACCTGGCGCGTGAAGAACAAGCTCTTCGCGATGTATGCCAGCCCGGGCACGCACCACGGCAACGGGCGCCCGGCGGCCTGGATCAAGGCCAAGGCGGAGAACCAGCGGCTGATGGTCGCCGCCGATCCGGCACGGTACTTCGTGCCGCCGTACGTGGGGGTGAGCGGCTGGGTCGGGGTGTGGCTGGACCGGCGCCCGCCGTGGAAGGAGGTGGCGCGCCTGCTCGACGACGCGTGGCGGCTGACGGCGCCGAAGAAGCTGCTGGCGCAGCACCCCGCCTAACGCCGCCGCAGCTCCTCGCGGTGCACGGCGCCGCCCTGCATCACGAAACCCACGCGCTGCAGGAGGGTGATGTCGGACAGCGGGTCGCCGGGGACGGCGATCAGGTCCGCCAACAGCCCGGGGGCCACGCGCCCCACCCGGTCCTGCCAGCCGATGATCTCGGCGTTGAGCGAGGTGGCCGCCACGATCGCGCGCATGGGGGACTCGCCCAATCGCACGCGTTCGGCGAATTCCCTCGCGTTGTCGCCGTGCGGAATGACCGAGGCATCGGTCGCGAAGCCGATGGGGATCCCGGCGGCGACGGCCCGTCGGAAGCCGGCCTCCTTGAGCGCCGTGATCTGCCGGGAGCGCTCCCGCTCCGACGCGGGGACATTGTTTACCTCCCCGTCGGCCGCGATGGCAACGCTCGTGTAGAGCGTGGGGACGTAGAAGGTGCGACGGTTCGACGAGCGCAGCAGGGCGATCGCTTCGTCGTCAAGGTCGGAGCCATGGTCCACCGTGCGCACGCCGGCGCGGATGGCCGCCTTGATCCCCTGCGCCCCGTGCGCGTGCGCCGCCACCTGGCGCCCCCATCGCGATGCCTCGGTCACCGCCGCCTGCAACTCGGCGTCGGAGTACTGCTGGGCTCCCGGCGAGATCCCCTTGGAGAGCACGGCCCCCGTCGCCAGGATCTTGATGAAGTCGGCGCCGTGCTTGAGGTGCGTTCGCACCGCCTTGGTCACCTCGTCCGGTCCGTCGGCGAGGTTTCGGACCACCGGCACGTCGACGTAGATGGAGAACTGGCGCGCGTCGCCGGCGCCCCCGGTGGAGGTGACGTAGTTCCCCGCCACCAGCATGCGCGGCCCCGGCACCGCCCCCTCGTTGATCGCATTGCGCAGGTCGACGTCGACGTAGGGCCAGGTGGGCCCCATGTCGCGCACCGTGGTGAAGCCGGCCATCAGCGTGACGCGCGCATTGCGGGCCCCCCACAGCGCGTCGTGTCCGGGGGTGGTCTTCACGAGCCCGTCTTCCCAGTGCACCTCCATGCGATTGGTGAGGTGCGTGTGCAGGTCGATCAACCCCGGCAGCAGCGTTGCCCCCCCGAGGTCCAGCACACGTGCACCTGGCGGAACGGGGAGCGCCGGCGCCACCGCGGTGATGCGCTCGCCCTCCACGCGCACCATCGCCGGGGCCATGGGCGCGCCGCCGCTCCCGTCGATCAGGCGCGCCGCCTTCACGATGGTGACGGCGGGCGGCGGCACCGGGGCCGCGCGCGAATCCTGCGCCCCCGCGCCGGCGGCGACGAGTGCCGCCGCGCCGCCGGCTAGCAACGCGACGGTGCGACTGGTACCCGTGCGCGTGATTCCCGTGCGCCTGGCTTCGGTGCGCCTGACTTCGGTGCGCTCGGCTCCGGTGCGCACACGCCGCCAGCTGCAGCGCGTCTGCGCCCTGGTGCCGATCACATCGCCGCCCGGTCGCGCTTGTGCTTCTGGTACCAGCTCATCATGTACAGCTGCGTGCGCATGAAATTGCTGGGCTTGGAGCCGGTGCCGTGGTACTCGCCCTGGAAGCGCAGCAGCGCGGTGGGGACGCCGCGCATCTGCAGCGCCTGGAAGAACTCCTCCGACTGCGCCATCGGCGTGCGCAGGTCGAGCTCACCCGTCATGATCACCGTGGGGGTGGTCACGTTCCCCACGTACATCAGCGGCGACTGGTCGAGCCACGGCTTGGGATCCTCCCAGAACGGCTTGTTGAACCAGCCGTAGGTGAAGTACGGGACATCGGCGGTGCCGGCGAACGAGATCCAGTTCATCACCGGGCAGCGCACCGCGGCGCCGGCGAAGCGGTTGGTGTTCCCGATCACCCAGCTCGACAGGACGCCGCCTCCGGAGCACCCGCCCACGTACATCCGCGTCTCGTCGATGTAGCCGCGCCCCACCACGGTGTCGACGGAGGCGATCAGGTCGTCGTAGTCCACCCCGGGATAGCGCTTGCTGATCGCGGCCCCGAACGACGTGCCATAGCCGGTGGAGCCGCGCGGGTTGGTGTAGAGCACCACATACCCGTTCGCGGCGAAGTTCTGGTACATGTAGCTGAAGCCCACGTTGTACATCCCGTGCGGCCCGCCGTGGATCTCCATGATCAGCGGCCACTTCTTCGACGGGTCGAAGTTGGGCGGCTTCACGATCCACCCCTGCACGCGCGCGCCGCCGGACGAGGTGACCCACACCTCCTCCACGGCCGCGAGCTTCTTGTTCTGCAGCACGTCGGCATTGACGTTGGTGAGCCTGGTCATGCGCTGCGGGTTGGCCAGCGTCCACGTCACCACGTCGGGGGGCTCCTGCGGCCCGCTGCGCACCGAGGCGACCAGTCCCGTGCGCGAGATCGTCCCCAGCCCGAGCATGTGCTGCCCCTGCGTCACCTGGCGCGGTGCGCCGTTCAGCGCGGCGAACCAGACGTTGTTCGTCCCCTTGTCGGCGGCGCTGAAGTACACGCCGCTGTTGTCCGCCGCCCAGGTGAGCTCGCCCGCGTCGCGGTCCAGCGTGCCCGAGATCTTGCGCATCCCCGACCCGTCGCGCCGCATGACGTACAGCTCAGACGCGTGATACGTGTCCTCCGTGTAGGGATAGCCGGTGAAGGCGATCCACTCGCCGTTAGGCGACAGGCGCGGACCGCCCCAGCTGCCGCGCTGGCTGGTGAGCTTGCGCATCGCACCGGTCGCCACGTCCACGACGTTGATGTCGGAGTCGCGGTAGTTCTTGTCGCTCCCCACGTCCATGAGGCCATCGAAGACGATCGTGGCGCCGTCCGGCGACCAGCTCCACCCGGCGCCGCCGGGCTGTCCGTCGAACCGCACGCCGACGTTCCAGTCACCCTTGGTGAGCTGGCGCGGCGTCCCGCCCTCGGCGGGGACGACGTAGAGGTGCGTGAAGCCCGGCTCCAGGAAGCCGCGGCGGTCGGCGCGGTAGTGCACCTTGTTCACGTAGCGAGGCGCCGGCGTCCATTGTGCACCTGGCGGCGGCGCCGGCATGTCGACGGCCCACACTTCAGGCTTGGGCGAGTACATCGTGAAGCCGATCCACTTGCCGTCCGGCGACCAGGCGATGTCGCCGGGGCCGTACGTCACGCGTGTCACCTGCGACGTGGCGCCTTCGGCGTTCATCCAGCGCACGTACAGCTGCGCCCCGCCCGGCGCCCCTTCGGCCAGGTAGGCGATGCGCGTGCCGTCGGGCGACCAGATGGGCGAGCCGCCGCGCGCCAGGAAGCGGTTCTCCGACCCGTCGGCGTTCATGATCCAGAGCGCGGTCTCGAAGGCGTCGCGCTGCTTGTCGACAAAGCGCCGAGTGTAGATGATGCGCGATCCGTCGGGCGAGATGCGCGCGTCGGCCACCGCCTCGAAGTCCAGGTAGTGGTTGACGGTGAGCAGGGTGTCGGAGGCCTTCTCCTGCGCCCGGGCAGCGAAGGGGGCGACGAGAAGGGCGACGGCGAAGGCGAAGCGATGCAGTGCGCGCATGGCGAACTCCACTCGGGGACGATAGGCGGAAAAGCTACGGGCGTGCGTTCCTACCGGAAGGGAAGCGGCCCCTGGCCGTCGCGCAGTTCGCGCACCATCCGGTCATCGCCGGTGAGCTCCCAGTAGATCATGGAGACGGGGATCATCCCGGCGCCGTTCACCTCGTCAAAGAAGCGCTGGAGGGTGAAGGCGTCGCCCAGCTGCCGCGCGCGCTCGGCCATCGTCTCCTCCATCAGGCGACCGCCGGTGATGTAGCTGGCGCCGTAGCCCGGCTGCCGCAGGTACAGGTGCTGCTCGAAGCCCAGCAGCGGGTCGCGCCGCATCCACCCGCGCGGCGTCCAGTTCACGTGGATGTTCCCCGCCCCTTCCATGGTCAGCTCGTTGCTGTGGGCGTACAGGTTCCCCAGCCCGCGCGCGGCGCGCGTGATGAGCATGATCCAGACGATCTCGCGCGAGCGCGGGCTCTGGTCGTACAGCCCGGCGTGCATCATCCACTCCTCCATCGAGGTCGCCATCCCCTCGGCGCGGCTCATCCAGACGTTGTAGAGCAGGGGGCCGCGGCGGATGGGGCTGGCGTGCGGCTCCACCTTGAGCCGCATGTTGTCCCACCAGTGGTACAGGTGGGTCCACAGCGGGATGGGGTCGCGCTGTGTGGCCTGCATGAAGAAGTTGCGGCTGGCGGCGGGGGCGAAGCCCGCGGTGCGCTCGCGCAGCGCGCGCTCCATCCAGGGGCGCATGGTGAGGATCCGCTGCTCCTCCATGAAGCGCAGGTAGCGCGGGATCGCCGCCTCCTGCAGCGCGCGGTAGTCCTCCGGCGTGTCGGCCACCTTGAGCGGCGGCAGGTTGCGGTTGCGGTTTTCCTCCAGCCGCAGCGAGGCGTGGGCGCGCGCCAGCTCGCGCCGGGTCACCATCACCTCGTCCTCCCACGACAACGGGACCAGGAGGACGTTCTTGAGGAACCAGGTGTACGCCTCCTTGCCGATGCCGGACGGCCCGGTGCGCCGGGGCGACTCGTCGCGCAACCACTGGGCGAAGCCGTCGGTGGCGGCGCGGGCCTCGGTGATGGCCGCGGTGAGCGCCGCATCGGTGCCGCGCACTCGGTTGCCCAGCGTCTCCAGCGCCTCGCTCTGCTCCTCGAAGGCGCGGACCCCTCCCACCCACAGGTCGCGGGCGTTGGCGTCGGCCAGGTGCACGCGCGCCTGCGCGAGGAGCGGCGGGATGGTGCGCAGCTCCTGCGCCAGCCGGCGGGCCTCGTCCGGCGAGAGCGGTCGCGGCTGGTCGAGCACGGTGCGCGGCCACGCCGGATAGTTGTAGAGGCGAATGGCCCCGTGGATCGTGGGCCCTTCCTTGTCCGGCGTGTCGCTTTCACCGGTGATGATGGAGGCGTAGTAGGCCGGGTCGCGGGCCCACGGCTTGAGCACGGCGAGGTTGTACTCCAGTCCGTTCATCTCGGCGCGCACCAGGTGGTGATCCACCTGCTCGGCGATGGACCAGCCCGTGGTGTCGATGGCGCGCAGGCGGGCCTGCAGCTGGCGGAGCTCCTCCATCCGGCGCGCGTTGGTTGCCGGCGAGTAGTCGGGGACGCCGTTGACGCGCGGCGGTTGCTCGAAGGTGCGCCACTGCGTGAAGAGCGCCACGAGCTCGGCATAGCTGCGGCTGGCGGGGCGGGGCGATGCCCCTGGCTGGGCGGCCACCGTCCCGGGGATGCCATGGACGATGGAGGCGGCGAGCAGGGCGACGGCGAGCGCGGAGCGCAGGCTCGGCCTGGCGCTGGCGCGAGGGGACGGGGCGGCGTGGGGCACGGCGGTGGGCATGTGCAGGGGGAACGATCGGTGCCGACATACCACACCCCGGCCGCGCGCGGCGCAAGGGGGGCACGGCCTGCTGGCAGGGACGGCGCGCCACCGCTAGCCTCAAGGACGCATCCCCCATGTCGATCGGGATCTCTCCTCATGCATCGCTCGATTCCGGCGTCCGTCGCGGCCGCCGCCCTGCTCCTTCCGGCCCTGTCCGGCTGCGCCCGGCCGTCGGTTGCGGCGGCCCCGCCCGCCCCGGCTGGTGCCGCCGCGCCATCGCCGCTGTCGCCGCTGTCGCCTGGCACGCCGCTCACCGCGGCGCAGCAGGCGTGGGTGGACCGCACCCTCGCCTCGCTCACGCTGCGCGAGAAGGTGGGGCAGATGGTGATGGTCTGGGTGCTGGGCGACTATGAGCGCGGCGACCAGGGCTGGTTCTACACCCTCGGTCTCGAGTACACCTATCGCGAGTACCAGATCCTGTATGCCCTGGGCACCAACTCGGTGCCGCTGAAGCTGCACACCGTGGCTGCGCAGCTTGGCATGGGCTATGCCTGGTACCTGAATGCGCGTCTCCACTATGAGTTCGAACCCTTCCTCACGCTCGGCGTGATGTGGAGCGAGCTTGACCTCCTCGACCTGTCGATCCCGGCCCCGGAGAAGCGTTCGAGCACCGGTCCGATGATCGAGGGCGGCATCCGCAACGCCCTGATCTGGCACCCGGCCGCGACCCAGGCCTGGCACCTTGGCGCGGCGCTGGACTACCGCACCGGCTACGCCCAGACCGCCTTCGCCGACACCGGCGAGTTCGGCACCATCAA
>CAZVDJ010000123.1:0-9171 GCA_964626245.1 uncultured Gemmatimonadaceae bacterium | reverse complement strand
GGCCGAGGGGTCCTGCAGGATCCCCATCCGGGCAAAGGTCGTGATCATCGCCGAGAGCTCGATCCACTCCTGCATCCCGGCCGTCCTGCTCCCCAGCTGCTCCAGCGCCTTCCCCATCGGCGTGGCGGTCCGGAACGCCTCGAGGATCGCCACACCGTGCGGCCCGGCGAGGATGCGCTCGGCACCCAGGGCGATTTCGACGTCGATCCCCGAGCGGTATCGCACGGCGACGCCCGGGGCGAGCCTGAGGACGGTGGAAGGAGAAACGGCCATGCGACGAAGCTAGCGCGTCGGACCCGAGCTGCCCGCTCCACCCACCATCGACACCAGCTTCCGCACCTCGCCCACGATCGCCACGCGCATCGTCCCTTGCGGCGCATCGAATCGTTTGAGGTCGTCCTGCGCCGCGCGGAGCCACTCGCCGGCTGGGGTGGTCCCGTTGCGAAGGTGAACCAGCGCCTCCAGGCCGATGGACGCGGTCCGGGCGAGGGCGCGGGACACCGGCAGCGCCTCGGCCAGCACCGGCGAACCCACGGCGAGCGCCTCGATCTCCGGCTGCAGGTCACGCCAGCGGGCCAGGCGTTGCCCCAGCGTATCGCCGGCGGCGGCGTCACCGGTCGAAACCGCCAGTCGGCGCACCAGGCGCTCGGTGGTCCAGCGCCCTTCCGGATCGGGGCGCGACGCATCGACCAGTCGAGTGAGCGGGTGGAGTTGGTTGGGGCGAACGCCGTTCGTCGTCTGCCCGAATCCCGGCGGCTGCACCGCAGTGAAGAGCGATTCCACCGCCGCCGTCTGCACCCCCGGCGCAATGGTGGCGAGCATGCGCCGCGAATGCGTGCGAATGCGCATCCCGGCGCCCTCCAGTCGATCGGTGAGGAGTTCGAGCCGCCGGTACAGGTCGGGAACATCGGTCACGGTGCGCGGCGACCAGAGGCGCTCGGCCACGGCGCCCAGGCGCGGCCAGATGCGCGAGTCCGCCGTCTCGGCGCTGATGTACTCCGCCCACATGCACGCCTCGCCACCCAGGATCAGCGACTGTTGCTGCGGAGTGAGTCCGTCGAACTGCGGGATGGGATCCGCCAGGTAGTACTCGCTGGCCGGCTTGATGTGGTCCAGGTACCACGGGGCCGAAAGGATTCCGGTGAACCCTTCGCGCGCTGAGTTGGCCAGGTACTGCGTGCCGCGCCACGACTGCACGACCGTGCGCTTGGGAAGGTCGGGGTGCAGGATCTCGTCCCAGCCGACCATGCGGCGCTGGTGTTGCGAGAGGAGCCGGGACAGGCGCTGGTTGAAGTACGCCTGCAACGCCGCGTTGTCCTTGAGGCCCCGGCGCTTGCGCCATGAAACGATGGCGGCATTGGCGTCCCACATCCTGCCGTCCACCTCGTCGCCCCCGATGTGCCAGTAGGCGTCGGGGAAGAGCGGGACCATCTCGTCCAGGAAGCGCGCGATGAAGGTGTAGGTCGCCTCGCGGGTGGGGTCGAGGATCGCATCCGACTCGCCCCATTCGCGCCGGATGCCCTGCGGCGGGCGGGGGGCGGCGAACTGGGGATAGCCCACGAGCCAGGCGGTGGTATGTCCCGGCATGTCGAATTCCGGGATGACGCGAATGCCTCGGTCGCGCGCATGACGCACGACGTCGCGCACCTCGTTCTGCGTGTAGTAGAGCCCATCGCTCCCCAGTTGGTGCAACCGGGGAAAGCGGCGGCTCTCCACGCGAAAGCCCTGGTCGTCCGACAGGTGCCAGTGCAGGACGTTGAGCTTCACCATCGCCATCCCGTCCAGCGTCTTCTTCACCTGCGCGACCGGCATGAAGTGTCGCGACGCGTCGATCAGGAGGCCGCGCCACGCAAAGCGCGGTTCGTCGCGGATGGTGACCCCGGGGATGACGAAGGTGCGGTCGCTTCCTTCCACCAGCTGCAACAGCGTCTCCATGCCGCGCAGCGCGCCGACCACGGTCGCCGACTGCAGGGTGGCCCCGTCGGGACCCACGTGGAGGGTGTAGCGCTCGTCTTCCTCCACCCCCTGCACGGCCATCCCCGCGCCGCGCACGTCGATGGCGATGGCCCGCGGCGTTGCCGTGCGCGTGATCGACGCCGAGACCGGCTGCGCGATGCGGCGCGCGAGGCGGGCACGAAAGCGGTCGAGGGCGCGCTCCAGTCGCGTGTCGACGTGTCCGGTGAGGGCGAACGGGGTCGTGCTGTCGATGGCCAGCCCCGCGCCGCCGACACGGACCTCCGAGGGAACCGGCAGCAGCGACGAGATCTGCGCCCGTAGCGGGAGGACGGGCGCGAGTAGGAAGGCGAAGAGGAAGAAACGCATGCCGCGAATGTGCCCGCAGCGTCCCGTGCTGGCCAGCCCGCACCTCGCCGCACCATGTCGCCCCCCCCGATCCCCCCGTATAATCCCCCCCCCCGCAGTCCCTCGTCTTCTCGTCCTCTCGTCTTCCATGCGACTGCAGTTCATAGACTGGCTCATCATCGTCCTCTCGATCGTGGTCTCGTTCCTCCCCGCGATGATTCTGGCGCGGAGAGCCGGGCAGAGCACGACGGAGTTCTTCACCTCGGGACGCAGCGCGCCGTGGTGGCTGGTGGGGGTGAGCATGGTGGCGACGACGTTCTCCACCGACACGCCCAACCTCGTGACCAACCTGGTGCGGGAGAAGGGCGTCGCGAACAACTGGGCGTGGTGGTCGTTCCTGCTGACGGGGATGATGACCGTCTTCTTCTACGCGCGGCTCTGGCGGCGCTCGAACGTCCTCACCGACCTGGAGTTCTACGAGATCCGCTACTCGGGGCGCGCCGCCACGCTGGTGCGCGGCTTTCGCGCGGTGTACCTCGGCTTCTTCTTCAACTGCGTGATCATGGCCAGCGTGAACCTGGCGGCGGCCAAGATCGCGAACGTGATGCTGGGCTGGCCCATGTGGCAGACGTTGCTGGTGTGCGCGGTGCTCAATGTCGCCTTTGCCGCCACGTCGGGGCTGTGGGGGGTACTCGTCACCGACTTCCTCCAGTTCGGGATCGCGATGGCCGGCGCCTTTGCCGCCGCGTACTTCGCGCTCCAGCAGCCCGAAGTGGGAGGGCTGTCCGGGCTGATGGAGAAGATCCCGCCGCAGACGTTGCACCTGCTCCCCGACTTCAGCGACTGGGGGCTCACGCTGTCGGTGCTGGTCATCCCGCTCACGGTGCAGTGGTGGTCGGTCTGGTACCCGGGTGCCGAGCCCGGCGGCGGGAGCTACATCGCGCAGCGCATG
Organism: uncultured Gemmatimonadaceae bacterium; assembly: GCA_964626245.1. Taxonomy (GTDB): domain Bacteria; phylum Gemmatimonadota; class Gemmatimonadetes; order Gemmatimonadales; family Gemmatimonadaceae; genus SCN-70-22. Next base: position 5,918 of record CAZVDJ010000123.1, on the reverse strand, counting down.
CTGGCGTCCAAGACGCCCAACGACGCCCTCGCCGGCACCCTCTTCTTCAACTTCGCGCATTACGCGTTGCGCCCGTGGCCGTGGATCATCGTGGCGCTCTGCTCCATGCTGGTCTATCCCGAGCTGTCGGACATCGCCCGCACCTTCCCCTACGTCGACCCGGCGCTCATCGGCCACGACATGGCCTATCCCGCGATGCTCAAGTTCCTCCCGGCGGGGTTCATGGGGCTGATGGTCGCGGGCATGCTCGCGGCGTACGTGTCGACCATCTCCACGCACCTCAACTGGGGGACGTCGTACCTGGTGCACGACGTCTACCGCCGCTTCCTCTCGCCAGGCGCAAGCGAAGCGCACTATGTCGCAGTGGGCCGGATGGTCACCGCGCTCCTGATGGTCATCGCGGCGGCGCTGACCTTCGTCCTCGACTCGGCGCGGCAGTCGTTCGAGCTGCTCATGTCCATCGGCGCGGGGACCGGCCTCCTGTACCTCCTGCGCTGGTTCTGGTGGCGGGTGAGCGCGTGGTGCGAGATCATGGCGATGGGGACGTCGTTCGTAGTCGCCCTCGGCTTCTTCATCGCGGGCAAGGCGGGCGCCGCCGTCCCGGCGCACGTGTCGCTGATCATCGGCGTTGGCATCACCACCCTGGTGTGGGTGGCCTCGGCCTACCTCCTTCCCGGCACCGACGAGGGCAAGCTCGACTCGTTCTACCGGCTCGTGCGCCCGGCGGGACCGGGGTGGGCGCACGTGCGGCAGCGCACCGGGCTGCCGGCGTCGCACGACTCGCTGGCCATGTCGCTGCTGGGGTGGGTGCTGGGGTGCGCCTTCGTCTACGCGGCGTTGTTCGGCTCGGGATCGTTCCTGTACGGCTTGCGCACGCAAGGCTTTGTCTGGCTGGCGGTGCTGGCGGTGAGCGGGGTGGGGCTGGCGCGCATCCTTCCGCGCATCTGGCGGTCCTCGGAGGGATGAGGTGCGGGGACTGCTGGCGGGGATCGCGATCGGCCTGGCCGTGGTCGCGATGGCGGTGCTCGCCGGCGCCTGGTGGCTGAACCGGCAGGTGCAATCGGCGCTGGCGCGGCGCTACGACGTTCCGCTCGCGCACGTCACCGTCCCCACCGACTCGGCGAGTGTGGCAGAGGGCGAGCGCTTCGCCTGGTTTCATGGATGCCACAGTTGCCACGACGCACAGTTGCAGGGGAAGGTCTTCCTGGACGACCCTCGGATCATGCGCGTCGTGACCGCCAACATTCCCGAGGTGATCGCGACCTACAGCGATGCGGAGCTGGCGCGGCTCATTCGCCACGGCGTGCGACGGGATGGCACCGGTGTGCTCGCCATGCCGGTCACCGCCTCGCGCGAGATGAGTGACTCCGTGGTGGGACGCATCATCGCGCACCTTCGCCGCGTGCCGCGCACCGCCCGCGCACTCCCGGCCACCGAGTTGCGGCTGCTGGGAAAGGCGGCGGTGCTCAAGGGCGAGCTCCTGCCCGAGGCCGCGACGCTCGATCACGACGCCGCGCGCCTGGGCAGCCGGGCAGACACCAGCCGTGCCTGGCAGGGCGAGTACCTGGCGCGATCCATCTGCGGTGAGTGTCATGGCCCCACCCTGCTCGGCGCGCTGGAGGCACCGCCGCTGCTGCGCGCCATGGGCTACTCGCTGGCCGACTTCACCTCGCTCCTGCTCGACGGGCGATCGCGGGATGGGCGCGACCTCCCCACCATGGGCCGCACCGCGCGCGAGCGCTTCGTGCGGCTGCGCAAGGACGAAATCGCCGTCATCCACGAATACCTCATGCGCATGTCTCCGGCCCCCGCGGCGCGCGCGGCCACCGCGTCCGCTGAGCGTTAGGCATCCGGGATGTCCTCCGTGCCGCCGTCACCGCACCGCGCGGACGCTGTCGAGGGAACCCCTGGGGGAGCTGCGGGGGGAAAGAGCCGCCCGGTGACCACGCGGGCCATCATCCTTGCCCGCGGGCTCGGGACGCGCATGCGTGCGGCCGATGCCGAGGCCGCGCTCGATGCCGGCCAGGCGGCGGCGGCCGACGCCGGGTCCAAGGGGATGATCCCCATCGGCCGCCCCTTCCTCGACTACCTCATCAGCGCGCTCGCCGACGCGGGGATCCGCGAGGTGTGCCTGGTCATCGGCCCCGGTCCGCAGATGATCCGTGACTACTACACGGTGCTCCCCACCCGGCGCGTGACCATCACCTTCGCCGTGCAGGAACAACCGCTCGGCACCGCCGACGCCGTGGCCGCGGCCGAAGCGTTCGCCGGCGCCGAGCCCGTGCTGGTCCTCAACTCCGACAACTACTACCCCGTGGACGCATGCCGCCAGCTGGCAGCGATCGGTGCCTCAGGGGTCGTGGGGTTCGACCGCGTGGCGTTGGTGACCGAGGGCAACATCCCCGAGGAACGCATCCTCAAGTTCGCTCTCATCGAGCGTGATGCCACCGGGGCGCTCGCGTCCATCGTCGAGAAGCCTGACGAGGCGACCTTTGCGCGCATGGCGGCGCACGCGCTCGTGAGCATGAACCTCTGGTCGTTCACCCCGGCAATCTTCACGGCATGCCGACGCGTGCGCCCGTCGGTGCGCGGCGAACTGGAGCTGCAGGACGCCGTGCGCATCGCGATGGAGGAACTGGGCGAACGGTTCACCGTGATTCCCCATGCCGGAGGCGTGCTCGACCTTTCCAGCCGGCGCGACGTCGCGGCGGTGGCGGATCGACTTGCGGGAGTACTGGTGGACCTCTAGGTGTATGGAGCAGGCGAGATCGCCCGTTCCCGTTCCCGGAGGTGTGATTTGCGCACCCGTTCCCGTCTCGTGACCTGCTGCATATCGTTGGTCATGGCGTCCAGCTGCACGCGCGACGCCAGCGGACCGCTCAGGCCGGACACCACGCCGGCCGCCCCCGCGCTGGTCATCGAGGCCACGACTACTCCCAGCCTTGACCTGGAGTGCGATCGGGTCGAGTTCTCCGAGCTGCCGGCCATCCACCCGGACGGCGTCCCCGCCATTCGCCAGGTGCGCCGCCTGTCGTGGGCGTCGTGCGTCCTCTCCGGGCACGGGTTGGCGGCGCTCTACCTCGACGAGGTGGTGACTGTCCTGGCCGATGGGTCGGAGGCCGGCACTTCGGTGGGGAGCTTTACGCTCACCGACGGCTCGATCCTCAGGTTCCATTCGACGTCGCGGGCACCGGACCGCGACGACTCGCCCTCGGCGACCTATCGTTTCGACATGTCGTTCACCGGCGGGACCGGACGCATGACGGGCGCAACCGGGCGCGCCCGCGGCATCCTCTTCGTCGATTTCTTTGCGCGGTTCGGCGTGCTGCAGGGCGATGGAGTGCTCCGTGCCGATTGACGGGCGAGGGTTCGCGCATCAGCGTCCCCTCATGCGGATCATCTCATGGCGCTCGGCCCTCGGCGTGGCGTGCACCGCCTTCCTGGCCGGCGCATCGTTCGTGAGCGCACAGGAGCAGCCGTCCACCCGCTGCGGCGTCGGCATCCCGCAATCGGAGTCGGACGGGTACGTCGGACTCCCCCACGGCGACGTCTTCTGCCCGCTCCTGGCCGACCCCAAGGCCATCCGGTCGTTTGCCAGCTACCTGCGGGCCAAGGCGACGCTGGTGAACCCGACGACCGCGCGGGCGTTCGACACCGACGTGGGGGCGGTGGGGATCGCCGACGTGATCGGGTTGGGGCGGTGGAATGGCGCTCGACCCAACGATGGCGTGCAGATCTCCCTCGAGGCGGGGGTCTTTGCCCAGTTCGACCTGCGCGCCGAGTCGTTCGACCTGCTGAATGCCGACTACGTGGTGGGGGTGCCGCTCACGCTCCGGCGCGGCGCGTTCTCGGCGCGGGCCCGCATCTATCACCAGAGCTCCCACCTGGGCGACGAGTTCCTCCTGCGTCCCGACAATCCCGAGACGGGTCGCGAGAACCTCTCGTTCGAGTCGGTGGAATTCATCGCCTCCCTCGACATGGGAGCGTTGCGCCTGTACGGCGGCGGCGAGCGCCTGCTCAATCGCAGTCCCGAGTCGCTGGCCCAGATGGTGGGCCATGGTGGCGCCGAGTGGCGCCCCGACGTGACGCTCTTCTCCCTGGGCTCCATCGCGACGGTGCGCCCGATCGTGCTGGCCGACGTGAAGGTCGCCGACGACCGCACGAGCCGGCCGGCCACGAGCGTGATGGCGGGGCTCGACATCGCGCGCCGCCGCGACAGCGACGCCACGGGGCGGCGCTGGATGATCGTGGGGCACCTGTACACCGGTCCGTCGCCATACGGGCAGTTCTACCGCGACGATATCCGCTACTACGGCGTGGGACTGTCGTTCAATCCGTGACGCCCTGCGACCGGGCGGTGTAGTTTTGGGCCATGTCGCACCACCGTGAACACCTCATTCGCCTGGGGATGTCGCCGCACCAGGCGGAGGCCAAGGCGGCGATGCTGGCGCGTTGCGACGACGCGCTGGATGCGCTGGACAGCGCGGCCCATCGCTGGTCGGCGTGGGTGCCCGGGCGCATCGAGCTGTTCGGCAAGCACACCGACTACTGCGGAGGGCGGTCGCTCCTGTGCACGGTGGAGCGCGGCTTCGCGGTGCGGGTGGCGCTGCGCACCGACGCCCGCATCCGCGCGGTGGACGTGGCCGCCGGCAGCCGCTGCGAGACGGTGCTGGCGCCCGATGCCACTGCAGCTGACGGCAGCTGGCAGAACTACGTGGCCACGGTGGCGCGACGCCTGGCGCGCAACTTTCCCATGGCGCGCTGCGGCGTCGACCTCGCGTTCGAGTCGGACCTTCCCGTGGCGGCCGGGATGAGCTCGTCCAGCGCCCTCATGATCGCGGTCTTCGTGGCGCTGGCCAAGTCGAACGACCTGCGCAGCTCGGAGCCGTTCCGCAACGCGATCTACTCGCGTGAGGAACTGGCCTCGTACCTGGGGGCCGTGGAGAACGGCGACTCGTTCCGCACGTTGGCGGGCGACGGTGGCGTGGGGACGTTTGGCGGGAGCCAGGACCACACGGCGATCATGTGTGCCGAGGACGGGCACGTGGTGCAGTACTCGTTTGCCCCGGTGCGGCGCGAGGCGGTGTACCTCCTGCCCCCGACGCACACATTCGTCGTGGGGGTGAGCGGCGTGCTGGCGGAGAAGACGGCCGGGGCGCGCGACGGCTACAACCGCGCTGCGCTCCTGGTGCGTCACCTGCTGGCGGCGTGGAACGCGGAGCGCGGGCGCAGCGACGCCACGCTCGCCGATGCCATTCGAAGCGATGCCGGTGCGCCCGACGTGTTGCGCGGCGTGGCCCGTTCGGCCGCGACGGCCGACCATCCCGCCGACGCGTTAGGCAACCGGCTGGAGCAGTTCCTGCTGGAGAGCTTCACGCTGGTCCCCGAGGCGGCATCGATCCTGGCGCGCGGGGCGGTGGATGAACTGGGTGCCGTGGCCGATCGTTCGCAGGAGGCGGCGGAGCGCTGGCTGGGGAACCAGGTGCCGGAGACGATTGCCCTTGCGCGCCTTGCACGGCACTGCGGCGCGACGGCGGCATCGGCCTTTGGGGCGGGCTTCGGCGGGAGCGTGTGGGCGCTGGCCCCGGTGGGCGAGGCGCACGACTTCATGGTGTCGTGGGCGGAGCACTACCAGGCCGAGTGCCCAGCCGCGGCGGAGCGCGCGGCGTTCTTCATTTCGCCGGCGGGGCCGGGGGCGCAGCAGTTCTAGGAGACGGGAGACGGGAGACGGGAGACGGGAGACGGGGGACGGGAGGAGGGCGGCAGGTCCTGCCCTTGCGGATGCTCCGCTACTTTCTCAAGTTGGAGTCCCCAACCCGCGACGAGACGCCTAAAGCACGGGCGCCGTCGGACGCCGCGAGCTGGCGCCGGCGTTTGCGTGCGCATTGGCGTCTCCCGCCAGCCCCGATCGTCGGCCC
>CAZVDJ010000122.1:3529-9205 GCA_964626245.1 uncultured Gemmatimonadaceae bacterium | reverse complement strand
CCATGGCATACATCGACACCCCCGACGAGAAGACCGTCATTGCCGCGAAGGCCACGGCATTGAGGGTGCGCGTCTTCTCGTCGAAGCGCAGGCGCAGGTACTCGGGGACCGAGCGGGCGCGCGAGCCGTAGTAGAACGGCATCATGAAGAGCGCCAGGAAGACCATGGCCGGGATGGCGCCGATCCAGTAGAAGTGTGCCGTCGCCATTCCGTACTTGGCCCCCGACGCCCCCATCCCGATCACTTCCTGCGCGCCGAGGTTGGCCGACAGGAAGGCGAGCCCCGTGACCCACGCCGGGAGCGATCGCCCCGACTGCAGGAAGTCGCCCGAGGTGCGCGTGACCCGCTTGAGCGCCCAGCCAATGCCAAGCACGACGGCGAAGTACAGCACCATCACCGCATAGTCGATCGTCGTCAGCTGCGCGACGGGCATGCCGGGGCGAGGGCTCGAGGAGTGTGAGGAACGGGCATGGCCGCAGGTGGGGTGGCCTAACGCCTGGTCGGCCGCAGGAGGAGGAGCGTGTCGTTGTTCCTGGCGACCGCCACCGCCACCGACCCGCCGGCCCCGCGCACGAGCTCGAGGTCGCGCACCTCCGCGTCGATCGCCACGCCGCTGGCCGCCATGTCCACGGCGGCGAACCGCCGCTGCCCAAGGCCGCGCAACAGCAGGCCGTACCCCGCGTCGTACCGCCCGTACACCGGCGGCACCCCATGGAAGTTGCCGCCCAGCAGGAGATCAGTGACGCCGTCGCCGTCCACGTCTCTGGCAACCGACGCGAAGATCGGGAAGAACTGCGCCTCGGGCGGAAGCGGCTGCACGGTGAACCCCTTTCCCGTGGAGAAGGCCACCGCCGACGCAAAGCTGCGCGCCTCCAGCACCGTCGCCTTGCGCAATTCGGCGGTGGGAAGGATGTCGTCCAGGCGCGCGGCGCCGAAGCTCTTGTATGACGGGAAGCGCTGCCGCAGCGGGGGCATGAGCTTCACCAGCTCGTCGCGCCCTGCCACCGGGTAGCTCACCCCTCCCTTGTAGAAGGTGAGCAGCTGCTTGAGCGATCCCGTGTTGAAGAAGTCGCCGACGTGCATGCGCGCCGGCTCGTCCGGCGAGGCGCGCAGGTACGAGTTGAGCCCCAGGTTGCCAAGCACCAGGTCCTGGCGCCCATCCCCATCCCCATCCAGGTCGGCGGCGGTGACGCTGTTCCACCACCCTTCGCTCCCCGCCAGGCCTGATTCGGCGGTGCGATCCACGAAGCGCCCCCCCTCCTGGCGAAAGACGCGCACCGCCATCCACTCACCGGCCACCACCAGGTCCAGCGCGCTGTCGCCATTGGTGTCCAGCCACGCGCCCGACGAGACCATCCCCGCCAGCCGCAAGCCCTTCGCCTTCTCGTCCGTCACGTCTCGAAAGCGCCCGCGCCCATCGTTCTCGAGCAGCACGCTCCGCGGAATCTCGCCGTACCGGCGCGCCACCACTCGGCTCCCGACGAACAGGTCGACATCGCCGTCGCCGTCCCAGTCGGCCGGCAGGACGCACGAGCCGTTCTCGCGAAAGGCCGGGAGCGACTCGCGGGCGCGCGTGAACGCGCCACGCCCGTCGTTCAGGTAGAGCCGGTCGTCCAGCGCCTCCATGTCGCCCCAGAACTCGTTCCCGCCACTCACGACGTAGAGGTCCTGGTCGCCGTCGCCGTCGGCATCGAAGAAGGCCGCGTCGACGTCCTCGAAGAGGGAGTCGGCGGCAAGCGTCGGTTGCGCACTGCGGCGAAAGGTGCCGTCGCGCTCCTGCAGCAGCAGCGTACCCGCCTGCCACTTGGCGCCGCCGACGAACATGTCGTCCAGGCCGTCGCCGTTCACGTCGGCCACCGCGAGCGCCGGCCCCTCCGTGGAGAGGCGATGCGGCATCAATGGCTCGCGATTGTAGTCGAGGAAGTCGTTCTCCTGGTGGCGCACGCTCACCCCCATGCGCGCCGTCTCGTCAGCCAATAGCGGCGTGCCGGCGCGCGATGGCGGCGTCCAGCGCAGCGGCGCCTCGCGCTGGCGAAGCGTGAGGGCGGCGGGAAGCGCCACCTCGCGCAGCACCTGCATCCGGCGATCGGGCCAGATGACCACCAGCGAGTCGGCGCGCGTGCGCGTCCCAACGCCAAAGTGCAGCTTGGGCTCCACCGTGGAGAGGAAGCCGCGCGTGGGCGACTGCTCCAGCAGCTGCACCTCACCGCCGGCGTGCAGCAGCACCCGGGCCCCCACGCCGAACGGGTTGCGCCCGTCGCCCTGCAGCCGCACCGTGAGCGCGCCGCGCCCGGTGCGCTCGCGCACCCGGCTGCGATAGATCGACGCCGGGGCGTTGATGTTGTTCACCACCAGGTCGAGCGCGCCGCTGTTGGTCAGGTCGACGTACGCCGCGCCGTTGGAGAAGCCGGGCTCCCCAAGCCCCCACGCGCCGGCCACGCTGCTGAAGCGGTAGCCGCCCTCGTTGCGAAAGGCGTAGTTGGCCAGGGGAATGCGCGGCATGCTGTCCAGCAGCGCCAGGTCCTCGCGACTCACGCCGCGCGCCAGCGAGGCCTGCACCGCCTCGTTGCCGACATAGTTGATGTAGTCCAGGTCGTTGGGGCGGCGATAGATCCCGGTGGTGACGAACAGGTCCTTGCGCCCATCGTCGTCCAGGTCGGCCAGCAACGCCGCCCAGCTCCAGTCGGTGGCCTGCACCCCGGCCTGGTAGCCGATCTCGCTGAACCGCAGCCCGCCACGGTTGAGCTGCAGCGTGTTGCGCGCGTACTGCGGCCAGTACCCGGCGCGCACGCGCAGGTCGAACAGGTTGAACCCTTCGCTCGACGCCGACGTCTTGAGCACGTCCTCCCGCTCGGGGAGCATGTCCAGCACCACCAGGTCGGGGCGCGCGTCGTTGTCGATGTCGGCGGCATCCACTCCCATCGAGAACCGCGACGTGTGTCGGGTGGCCTGGGCGATCGACTCGGTGAAGGTGCCGTTGCAGTTGTTCCGGTAGAGGTAGTCGTTCTCCTGGAAGTCGTTGGCCACGTACAGGTCGGTGCAGCCGTCGCCATCCAGGTCGCTGGCCACCACGCCCAAGCCATAGCCCTCCACTCCCTGGTAGATGCCGGCCCGCGCACTGACGTCGGTGAAGCGTGCGCCGTCGTTGCGGAACATGCGGTCGCCAGCCGTGGGATGCAGCACGCGGCGCAGCGCCGGGCTCCCGATGGCACGCTCCGTATGCGTGGAGTGGTTCAGCAGGTACAGGTCCAGGTCGCCGTCGCCATCGAAGTCCAGGAAGGCGGCCTGCGTGGAGTAGCCCACGTGTCCAAGGCCAAACTGATCGGTGCGGTCGGCGAAGGTGCCATCGCCGTTATTGATGTAGAGGACGTTGTGCCCCTTCATCCCCAGGTACGCCACCGCCGAGACGTACAGATCCAGCCAGCCGTCGCCGTTCACGTCGGCCATGGCCACGCCGGTCTTCCATCCCGGCGGCCCGGCCACCCCCGCCTTCTCGGTCACATCCTCGAAGCGGTAGCCGCCCAGGTTCCGGTACAGGCGGTTGGCGCCCAGGTTGGACGAGAAGTACAGGTCGGGGAGCGAATCGCCGTCCACGTCGCCAGCCGCAACCCCGCCGCCGTTGTAGTAGTAGAGGTAGTTCAGGATGTTGAAGTCGGGCGCCTCGGGAAGGTCGTTCGAGAAGCGCACGCCGGTCGACTCGGGGGCCAGGCGCTCGAAGAGCGGCGCATCGGCAGTCGCCCCCTCGCCTCGGGGCGCCTGGCGGTCGCGTCCGGAACATGCCATGGCGGCCGCCAGCGCGACCCCCATCGCGGCGACGGCGAGGCGCGGACCCGTCACCGCACGTCGGGCGCGCCGACGTCAGGCGCTTGGCCGCCGGCCAGCACCGGTGCGTTCCCCCGCGTGCGCACGTGGCTCACCACCCACTCGCCCACGCGCTTCCCCTGCAGGCTCCCCTGCTCGATCGCGCGCGGGTAGTGGATCCCCCCGTACAGCCGGCTGATGGCCGCCTCGGCCGCCGCCTGGTTGAACGAGGTGAAGCTGCGCACCGGCAGCCCGTACTCCAGTTCCGTGGAGTCGGTGTAGGCGAAGTTGTCGCCGAAGATGTCGGTCAGCACCGTCGCCGCCGCGTTCGAGATGACGCTGTGTCCGCTGGTGTACTCCGGGAACGGCGGCGTCTGCAGCATCGGCGTCCACGCTTCGTCGATGTAGCGATTGATCACCGTCTCGGGGCGAACCAGGCTGCTGCGGTACTTCTCGTCCCACGACGAGATGAAGCCGTCGGCCAGCGCGATCGCGGTGCGCGCATAGGCATCGGCCGAACGCAGCGCATCGGCGCCCGCCTGGCGCGCGGCAATCCCCACGATCCCCATCCAGTGGCCACCCGGGGTGATCTTCTTCGTCGCGAACATCGTGTGCCCCTGCACGTGCATCACGTACGGGTTGCAGTCCCAGAAGGCCAGGATCTCGCGCTGCTCGTCGGTCAACGCGGCCTTGGTCTCGTAGACCTCCCGCACCTCGCGCATGAACGGCGACGACGCCGCCGAGTCGAAGGGGAGCGGCGGCTCCGGGCGGAACTGGGACCCCGTGTCCATCACGAAAGGACGCAGCTCGCCCCAGTGCGGCTCCACGGCGTCCATGTACGCCGGCGGCGTGGGAATCCAGCGCTCGCGCGCCGGCGTCACCGAGTACTTGGGCCACCCGCGCGACTCCTTGAAGCGGTCGGTCCCGGCCCAGGCAAGGACGTGGCGTGCGATGGTGTCGCCATACGCCACGGACGCCTCGTAGACCTCGCGCGGCAAGCGCCGCTCGAAGCGCGCATCCATGGCCGAGCGCAGCGAGTCCATCCGCTCGCGCGAGAAGGTCAGGGCCTGCCCCACCGTCATGAAGGCGTGCACCCCGGCCAGCGGGTACGAGATCACCGTCCCGGCCGCCGGTGCAGGCGTGGCCGACAGGCCGTTCACCATCCCCGCCAGCGAACGATAGGTCGTGTCGCCGGGCCGCATGGCCTCGTAGGCAGCAATGCTCGCGTAGGCGTAGGCCCGGCTGGCCTGCGGCGGCGAGAAGATGTCGTACACGATGACGCTCGACAGCTGGTGCACGGCTTCGTGCAGCAGGGCCGCGTCGGCGGTGGCCGCGTCGCCGGGCGTCGCCGCTTCCGGCGTCCGCGCACAGGACACGCCAGCGAGGGCCCCACCCATCGCCACGGTGAAGACCGCGAGGCGCACGCGCGCCAGGCGGCTGGTCGATCGATCCCGCATGGTCAGTTCCTCGAGCTGGCGCCAGCGGCCACCTGCCGCGGCGCAAGACGAAATACGAGTGGCGTGTCGTTGTTGCGCGCGACGACGAAGCGGTCGCCCCCGCGCGTGCGCAGTCGCTGCACGTCGCGCGACTGCCCCGGCACCACGAACCCGCTCCGCGCGCGCGAGACGGGAGAAAAGCCTCCCTTCCCGTCCCCCTGCAGCATGAGCCCGCGCCCCTCGCTGGCGCGTCCGATCTCCGGCTTGAAGCCGTCGAAGTTGCCCGCCAGCAGCAGGTCCAGCGCACCGTCGCCGTCCAGGTCACGCGCGAGCAGTGCAAAGACCGGCGCCAGCTGCGCCTCGTCAGGCAGCGGGATGAGCGTGAAGCGTCCGTTCCCGTCGTTGCGCACCAGGACGGTGGCAAAGGTGTGCGCCACCC
>CAZVDJ010000122.1:0-3519 GCA_964626245.1 uncultured Gemmatimonadaceae bacterium | reverse complement strand
AGTCCACGTAGTTGAGGTACCGTGCCTTGAGGTACGGGAGCGACTTGATCAAGTCGTCGCGCAGCACCAGCGGGAAGCGCTTGCCACTGGAGTAGCAGGCCACCACCTGCTCCGCAAAGCCGTTGCCGTCAAAGTCCTTCACGAGCATCGTGGCCGGCTGGCCCGGCGTTGCCGTGAGGCGCGTGTTGAGCCCCAGGTTGCCCACCACGAAGTCCACGCGCCCGTCGCCCGTGAAGTCGCCGGCGACGACGCGGTTCCACCAGCCGGCGCTCTGCTCCAGCCCAGCCGCCGCCATCGGCGTCAGGCGCCCGCCACCCGCATTGCGGAAGATGGAGATCGGCATCCAGTCGCCGACTACCACCAGGTCGGGTCGCCCGTCGCCATCCACGTCCTGCCAGGTTGCGTCGGTCACCATCCCCACGCGTTGCAGCTCTGGGGCAAGTTGCGCCGTGACGTCGACAAAGCGCCCGCGACCGTCGTTGCGCAGCAGCGCGCTCGCCGGCGACTCTCCGTAGCGCCACGGCACCGATCGGCCGCCGACAAAGAGGTCCAGGTCACCGTCGCCGTCGTAGTCTGCCGGCACGGCTCGCGATCCCGACACGAACTCGGCAGGGAGCGAGGCGGCCGTGTTCGTGAAGCCTCCCCGCCCGTCGTTCAGGTACAGCCGGTCCTGGAGCGCGGGCGCCAGGTCCGAGAACTCGTTGCCGCCACTCACGACGTACAGGTCCGGGTCGCGGTCGCCGTCGGCGTCGAAGAAGACGGCGCCCACGTCCTCGGCGATGGCATCGGCGGCCAGGGTGGCGGCCGTAACTCCGCCAGCCGCAACGAGCCGCCCGTCGGGCTGCTGCACGAAGAGCGCCCCCGCCTGCTCCTTCGCACCGCCCAGGTACACGTCGTCCAGGCCGTCGCCATTCACGTCGCCCACCGCCATCGCCGGCCCCTCGGTGCTGAGCATGCGGGGAATCAGGCGCTCCCGGTCGAAGTCGACGAAGGCATTCTCCTTGTGGGTGAAGCCGACACCGTCCACCGGGGCGGCAAGCGCCAGCAGGGCGCCGCCGGCCGCAACCGGCGGTGCCGCCGCATCGCCCGCCGGCGCGGACTGCGCCTGTCGCACCACCAGCCGAGTGCCTGCGGCAACCGGGGCCACCACACTCACCCGTCCGTCGGGCCACTCCACGCGCACGGCGGAGGCGGTGTCCCGCGCCCCGATGCCGAACGTCAGGACGTAGTCCACCGACGACTGGAAGCCGCGCGCGGGATGCAGCTCCTGCACCAGCGTGTCGCCGCCCACCACCACGGCCACGCGCACCCCGATCGCAAAGCGGTTCTTCCCCTCGCCCTCCAGCACCACCTGCACGGAACGGTTGGCCGGCACGACCTGGCGCGCGTTGTTGCGATACACGAACGCCTCGGCGTTCACGTTGTTCACCACCAGGTCGAGCGCGCCGTCACCGTCCAGGTCACCGTATGCCGCGCCGCTCGAGAACGACGGCGTGTCCAGCCCCCACGCCGCGGCGGCGTTGGTGAACGACATCCCCTTCACGTTGTGGAAGGCGTAGTTCGGGATGGGCGTCGATGACATCGCCTCGATGAGCTGCATGAAGTCCACGTCACCACCCTTCGTGGCACCGGCCATCGTCTGGTCGTTGGCCAGGAAGGCGATGTAGTCCTGCGAGGTGACGTCCTTCACCAGCCCGTTGGTGACGAAGATGTCCTTGCGCCCATCCAGGTCGAGGTCGGTGATGAGGGCACTCCAGCTCCAGTCGGTGCGCGCCACGCCCGACAGCTGCCCCACGTCGGTGAAGCTCCCGTCGCGGTTGTTGCGCTGCAGCATGTTGCGCATGAACTGGTGCCCGTAGCCGTTGGCGACCTTGGCCTGGTACACGTCCCATCCCTCGAACGACGCCATCGTGCGCAGGCGGTACTCGTCCTCGGGGAGCATGTCGGTGGTGTAGATGTCGCTCCAGCCGTCGTTGTCCACGTCGGCCATGTCCATTCCCATGGAGAAGTAGCTCCCCACCGTCACCTGCCGATCGAGCGCCTCGTCGAACGTTCCGTCGCGCTTGTTCAGGTACAGGTAGTCGCGCTCGAAGAAGTCGTTGGCCACGTACACGTCGGGCCAGCCGTCGCGGTTGACGTCCGCCACCCCGAGCCCAAGCCCGAAGCCGATCTCGCTTCCGAACACGCCAGCCGCCGCACTCACGTCGCTGAAGCGACCGTCGTCGTTGCGATAGAACTTGTGCCCGCCGTGCGGGTCGCGGACGTTGCGCGTGTTGCGCATCCCGAACGACGAGACGGGACGCGGCGAGTTGTTGATCAGGAACAGGTCCAGGTCGCCGTCGCGGTCGTAGTCCAGGAAGGCGGCGTGCGTCGTGTAGCCCTCGTCGGCAATACCGTACGCCTCGCCCTCCTCGCGAAAGGTCGGGATGCTGTCGTCCCCGGCGCCCTGGTTGATCCAGAGGGTGTTGCGGCGCTTGGCCGGTTCCACCTGGCCGGCATGCGAGAGGTAGACGTCGAGCTTGCCGTCGCCATTCACGTCGGCCAGCGTCACCCCCGTGGTCCACGCGCGCTGCGGCGTCAGTCCTGCCTGCGCCGTGATGTCGCGAAAGCGGAAGCTCCCCTCGTTGAGGTACAGGCGCGCCCCGCCCTGGTTGGCGGTGAGGATCAGCTCGGGGCGGCCGTCGCCCGTCAGGTCGCCAATGGCGACGCCGCCGCCGTTGTAGAAGTTGCGATAGGTGAAGACGTTGACGTCGCGGCTCTCCTTCAGGTCGTTGGAGAAGCGCACGCCGGTGTACGACGAGGGGAGGCGCGTGAAGAGCTTGCCGTCGGCCAACGGGGCGCTGGCCGCCCGATCATAGCCCTCGGCCTGCGGCGGGCGAGGCGAACAACCCGCCACCGTCACCATCGCCGCCGCCAGCGCGGAGGCCAGGCGACGGGCAATCGCGGCGGTGGTGCGCAGCTGCCGGCCACGCGCGCGTGGCCGACGGAGCGCTCGTCTCGTGCGCAACCCGAGCATGCGAAGAGCGTGGAAAGGGACTCTCGGTAAGGCGCGCAGCGGGCGGTGGGGGCCCGGATCGTTGCGCGCGGCGGCTCCCGTGAGCGCCATAGCCTGCCCCGGGCGGGGGCAGGCTATGGCAGTCCTGCGGGATTGCGGCTGGCGGGGCTCAGTAGCCCGCGTTCTGCGTGAGCAGCGGGTTGTTCTGGATCTGCGTGATCGGGATCGGCATCAGCACGCGGTAGCCGGCCGTTTCCGCCTTGAACTGGCGCGCGGCGGTGAAGCCGCCCAGGCGGATCAGGTCCTGGCGACGCTTGGCCTCGCCGGCAAACTCGAACAGGCGTTCGTTCAGCAGGTCAGCGCGGGTGAGGGTGGCCAGCGGCTTGGCCGGCGTGAAGACACGCGCCCGCAGCTGGTTGACGATCGCCAGCGCCGCCGCCGCGTTCCCCTGCTCCAGGAGTGCCTCGGCCTTGATCATGTACATCTCGGCCAGGCGGAAGTACGGGAACTTGTGCGGGTGCGAG
>CAZVDJ010000121.1:0-9279 GCA_964626245.1 uncultured Gemmatimonadaceae bacterium | reverse complement strand
CGGCGGACACCCTGTCGGCGGACACCCTGTCGGCAACCGTGCCTCCGCAGCCTACCGTTCTCGCATCAAGTCTTCCGGGTCGCGAGTCACGCCGTTACCCGGCTCGCGCCAGCAGCAACCGCTCCGCCTGCAGCCAGTCTGCCACCGGATCGCTGGGGCCATGACGCCGCTGCGAGAGGTAGAATGCGGCCTCCCGAATATCGTCGACGCTGATCGCCGAACGCACGGGAGCGGGGGGAGCCGGCGTCGTCGCATCTGGAACCACCACCGGCGCGGTGGCCGGTTCACCCGCGCCACTCACCGGGGCGTGGTTGTCGGGGGTAGCAGCGTTCACCGCAGCACCCTCGACCGATGCGCGCGGCACCTTGGCAGCCGCGGTAGCCTTCGACGACTTGGCCGCCGGGCGCTTCACGGCGGTCTTCTCGCTGTTCGCCTCGGCGACGCGGGTGGCCACCTTCCTGGCTGAGGGAGCGACTCGCTGCTCCTTGGCGGGTGGCTTGCCGGCGACGGCTGGCGTTTCGGCCGCAGCGACTCTCTTCTTGATGGAACCAGGCTTCTTGGCAGTCATGTGAGCTGAGATCGGAGTGTGGGATTGCGAGGGCCCGAGTGCCCCGCGACGGTCCTTGGTCGCGCTCTGGCTCGCGGGCGAGCGGAAAGCTAGCAACCAGATGCCGACCTACCGAACACGACCGTACCGGAAGAGCTTCAGTCCGGCCAACGATCGATAGCGCCGCGCGGCTAAGACAACGACGCCGCCCTCAGGTTCGAAGGCGGCGTCGGGACGTTGTGCGTTGTGACAAGCGCGCTCGGCTATCGCGGTACGATCGCCGCCGGAGGCCCGCCCCCGGGGGGAAGGACCTCCCCCTGGCTCCCACGTGGCCGAGCCGCCACGTACACGATGATGATCGCCCCCACCGCCAACCCCGCCGCCACCACCGTGCGCGCCGGGCTCAGCGCCCGGCGCTCCAGGTCGGCCACCTGCTGCCGCGCAATGGCCACGCTGGTCCCTGAGGAGGTGGTCACCTGTCCATCAATCAGCTGCAACTCGCGCACGCGCAGCACCACCGTGTCGGCGGTGGCACGCTCCACGACGCCGCGCACGAACCGGACTTCCGGCCCGAGCGTCGCCGTGAGGTCGCGCGTTCCATCCAGCGACAACCGCACCTGCGCCTCGTGTCCCGCCATCAGCGCCTGCGGCTGAGCGGGAACGTACGAGAAGCAGCCGGTCGACACGCCGGTGAGGGCGAGCGCGGCACAGGCACGGCGGCGGGCCGCGCTGCGAGAGCGCGACCCGCCGCCTGTTGTGTGCCCGACCACTACGTGCAGTTGGCGGCGCGAGCCACCGCGGGCTGCGGCGCCAGCGGGTTCTGCAACCGCTCGTTGTACGAGATGGGGTTGAAGCACGCCTTGCGATACGCCACGCTCGTGGTCAGCCAGCGATCGGCCTTGTCCCCGAAGCGATGGTGGTCCACCAGGCGACGCCCCTGCATGAACAGGTTCACCCGACGCCCGTGCTTGAGGATTGCCAGCGCCGACGGAGTGCCCGTCCACGCCGGCACGCCGTTCAGCGTGCGCAGGTTGTTGATGTGGGTCGTGAACTGGGCGGTGTTGTTCGCCGCCAGCGCGGCCTCGGCGAGGATCAAGTGCATCTCCGCCGCGGACGTCGCCGTAATCGACAGGAACTGCCCCGTGGCCAGGCGACAGCACTCGTCGATGCCGCGAATGATCATGGGGTCAGGCGCCCCCGACACCGGATCCACCAGCTTCACTCCCGCAATCCCGTCCAGCGGACGAGTGGAGGCGGGGTTGAGGTTGGCGTACTCGTTGCCGACGCGAATCTCCAGGCGCTGCGTGATCTCGAATCCGGTGCTGAAGTAGCCGCCGTTGTTCTGGGCGTTCGACGCCAGCTGGAAACGATACGTCGCCGGCATGAGCGCAATCGCTGCCGCCGCATCCGCCGACGCCCCGGCATCATTCACCAGGTACGGAGCCGCCTGCGTTCCCGGGTTGCGGGCCGGACGGAAGCGGGAAACCAGCGCCTTCCCGAACCGCGCGCGGGCCCGAAGGCCGAGCGCGTTCCGTTCCCACTCCTGGTTCCCGATGGTGCGCGACAGGTTCACCGCCTTCGTCAAATAGGCGATGGACGAGTCGAACACCGTGGGGAAGGCTTGCTCGCCGATCGGTGCGCCGTTGGCCTGCCGGTCCGAGGAGATGATGAAATCCTCGTAGTTCTCGCCGATGAGCATGTAGGCCATGCCCGCGTACGTATACGCACGCGCCAGGTCGGCCCGGTTGCGGATCGCGGCGCCGAAGCCTTCCAGCTTGGTCACCGTGTAGTCCGCCATCCAGCGGGCTTCCGACACGTACGGATACTGCCCATCGACGTACTCGTTCACCGGGTCGGCGATGTCGCCCTCGTCCAGGAGCTTCCAGTACTCGCGGGAGCCGGACCAGGTGAGCTCATCGCTCACCGCTCCGACCGTTCCCACGACCTGGTTGTGGGCGCGAATGAGGGAGGCACCAAGACCGTTCACCAGCGTGGTACCGCCGGATGGATCGTTGAGCGCCTCCTCCACCACGGCGTTGGGGTTGTTGATCTCGGTATCGAACAGGTTGCACGCGCCCAGGGTGACGGTGGCCGAGGCCATCATCACGCGGGCGACGAGTCGAGACGCGCGCGTCCATCGGTGCGCGTCGCGCAGCAATGTCATGTGCATGGCGAATACGCTCCGGGTTAGAAGCCGAAATTGAGGATGAGCGACACGCGGCGCTGCAGCGGGAGGCCGAAGCCGTCGGTGCTCACGAGGAAGTTGTCCGTGAGCGCCCCCGTGGAGCCGCGCCCGTTCTCGTTCGATTCGGGATCGAGCCCTGAGTACTTGGTGGCGAGCCACAGGTTGCGACCCGACAGCGTGATGGACGCGTTGCGGCTCTTGAGACGCGAGGCGAACGACGCCGGGATGTTGTACGTCAACGCGATTTCACGCAGGCGGATGAAGTCGCCGTCCTCGTCCTGATGCAGCCCGGGCTCCAGCAGGCGACGGTGCTTCGTGACGTATTTGATCGCCGCATCCGCGCGCTGTTCCGCCGTCGAGGCCGGATTCTCCATCGTCGCCGCCAGCTCGTCGAACTCCTTGCGATTCGAGCCGATCGACGGGTGCTGCGACGCACGGAATCCGTCGGTCAGGTTCTGCACCTTGAAGCCGGTGCGCCACTCGAACAGCGTCTGGAAGCGCCAGCTGGAACCCAACTGGTAGTTGCCGCCAAAGGCCCCGCTCCAGTCCGGGATCACGTCACCCACCAGCTGCTCGAAGACGTTGCCGTTGCCGTCGTAGTCGGCGAGCACCGGCTGCAGCGCGGCCTGCACCGCACCGGTCTGGATGTCACGTGGCTGCGAGAAGTACTGCACCAGCTGGGCGCGCGTGATGGGCGCCCCGGTGGCCGAGGTGCGGATCGGCACCTGGTCGCCGGAAAGGCAGAGGATGTCCTGCCCGGCCTTGTTCTTCTTCGGGGCGCCGTTGCAGGCGACGGCCAGACGCGGGGAGTAGATGGCGCCCAGCGGATCGCCTTGCTTCAGGAAGCCCCGATAGCGGAAGTAGCCCACCTTGAGCGGCGGAGCGCCACCCAGGCTGGTGAGCGTCTGCTTGAGGTACGCCGCGTTGGCGAAGAGTTCGAGCGTGCTGCGGCTGGTGCGCAGCACCTGCCCGCGGACGTTGACCTCGTAACCGTTGGCGTCGATCTGCCCGATGTTGGTGAGCTGCGCCTGACGGAAGCCGCCGGAGGTGGCGAACTGACGCGTCACGAGCCCGTCCTTCACCGTGCGATCCCAGTACGTGAACTCGAGGCCCAGGCGGTTGTCGAAGAAGCCCGCCTCGAAGCCACCCTCGATTTCCGTGGCGATTTCGGGCTCGAGATCGTTGTTGCCCAGCTGGCCCGGCTGCAGGCCGGCGCCCAGCGACGAGCTGAACGGGTTGAACGTCGTGAAGCGATCGAAGGCGCCCGGCTGGCGTCCCGACTGCCCCCACGCGGCGCGCAGGCGGAACGTCGACAGCCCGACCGGCGCGCTCCACCCCGACAGGTCGGAGGGGACGAACGAGAACGACACCTTGGGATAGAAGACGCCCGGTGCCGACTCGCCGAAGGCCGACGAGAAGTCGTAGCGCCCGCCGACGTTCATGAAGATCCAGTTCTTGTAGCCGATCTGCGACTGGCCGAAGTAGCCGCCGTTGATCGTCGTCAGGAACGTCTCACCCGTCGTGATCCCCGCGCCGCCGGCGCCCACCACTTCGATCCCGGGGCCCGGGAAGTCCTGCGAGAAGCCGGTGCGGTTGTTGGTGCGGTCGTTGAAGACCTGGAGACCGATCGTGGTCGCCGTCGTGATGTCGGACCCGAAGTCCCTGTTGTACGACAGCTTGGAGTCGAGCGTCACCACGCGGCGGTCGCCGTTGAAGGTGCTGCGCGCACCGGCCGGCGTCTGCGACGTGAAGAGGTCGATGTTGTAGCCGAACCGCGAGAAACCGAAGTCGCGCTGGGCGGTGTAGTCGAAGCCCAGGGCGGTGGTCCAGTTCATCCCCTCCAGCACCTTGTAGTCGGCGTCGACGACGCCCAGGTAGCGGGAGACGACCGAGTTGTTCACCTGCCCCATCGCCTCGGCGGCCGTCATGAACGCCTGGTTCCCGAACCGGTCGCTGGGCCCGGAGCACTTGCCAGGGCCGAGGTACTCGGACACCGCGCCGGTGCCGCGCGAGCGGCACGAGGCCAGCTCGGGACGGGCCATGTAGGCCAGCGAGTTCACGCCGTAGATGTTGTTGTTGTTCTCCGGCGCCGTCTGGTCGATGTTGAAGTAGTTGTTGCGGATGCCGAGACGCAGGTTGCTGAAGGGGACCAGCTGCAAGTTCGCGCTGGTCTGGATGCGCCGCACCTTGTCCTGCGCCGGGCCGTACTCCTCGCCGCCGAACGGGCCGTCTTCGTTGTAGTAGCGGCCGGACGCGAAGTACGTGAAGCCCTGCGTTCCGCCCTGCACGGAGCCGGCGGCCGTCTGGCCCAACCCGGTCTCGGTGAAGAAGTCGCGGAAGATCGGGACCTCGAACACCTGGTAGGGCTTGAGCCCAGGGATCTTCCAGAAGGCCGCCAGCGAGTCGGCCTGGCTCTGGCGCGAGGCATAGCCCGAGTTGGGCGCCACGCGGTCCACGAAGTCCGACGCATCACCCTGCAGGGTGAACGACCAGCGCGGCGCGCCGCTCGAGCCGTTCTTCGTGAAGATCTGGATCACGCCGTTGGACGCCTCGGTGCCGTACAGCGTGGCGGCCGCGGCGCCCTTGAGCACCTCGACCCGCTCGATGGTGTTGGGGTCGATGTCGTCCAGACGCGACGGCGAACCGCCGCCGCCAGTGCCGATGCCGAAGCCGCCGCCGTTGTTGATGCGGACGCCGTCGACGAAGACCACCGGCTCGTTGGACTGCGTGAGCGAGGCGTTGCCGCGAATGCGGATACGCGCTCCCTCACCCGACAGACCGCCGCCCGGGAGGGCGGAGAGCCCCGGCTCGCGCGCGGCGAGCAGGTTGGAGACGTCGTTGATGGGGGCATTCTGCGGCGGCTGGATGACGGCCACCGTGTTGCCGAGGCGCTTGACCTCGGTGCGCTGCCCCGACCCCGTCACCACGACCTGGTCGAGCTGGATGGCCGAGGCGTTGACCGTGAAGTTCGCGGTCGCGGTCTGGCCGGCCGACACCGTCACCGACTGCGTGGACGGGTTGTACCCCAGCGCGCGAACGCGAACCGTCACCGTGCGCGATGCCCCCGTGATTGGGATGCCGGTGATGCGGTACGTCCCCTGCGCGTTGGTGAGACCACCGAGGGTGGTTCCGTCGACGAACACCTGCGCGGCCTCGAGCGGCCGCTGCGTCTGGGCGTCCGATACGCGCCCTTCAATGACGCCCGTGCCCTGTGCACCTGCGGGTGGAGCTACTCCCAGCGCGAACGCCGCGAGCAGTCCGGCAACACTCCAACGAAGACGTCGGGTCATGCGCCCCTCCTGCGGGGTGGGTGGTGGGTGGGCCCGCGAGCACCGACTCGCCGTCGGTGGCGCGGGAACCGCTCGTTCCCAGGGGAATCCGCTCCCGATCAAGGTGGGCGATCGGGACGGGGGGACGCTCCCGGTGACGACCGGTCCGCGCGGGAACCGCTCCGCCGAACCCCCGGAAGCCGACGATCAGTGGACACAACACATCGATGCGCGCACTGGCTCACCCTCGAGCTCGAGCGCCCATCGACCCCACATCCGTCGGTGATTTCCCCCTGAACGAGCGCCCTGATATACGCTCGCCCTGTCAGGGGGTCAAGGATGAAAAGACGCCCCCCATCCACCGGGCGCGCGTCTCGTCCCACCCACACCACCGGTCATCGCCCTGTCCCCGACACCGGAATCGACGTTCCGTCACGCAATGCATCCACGACAAAGTGGATGATCCATTGGACAGATCCTCCCCCCATCCATACAATAGGCAAGGCTCATCAGGAGGCCGGAACTCTCCCGAACGCCAGACGTTCTCCCAGACGTACGCTCCGGCCGCGGTCCCGTCGCGCTCCGGCCGACCGTCTTGTACCCGAAGCCTCGCACCCGCCCCCGAATGCCTGTCGCCGACGCCCAGCACTGCGAACGCATCCTGCGCACGCACTCGCGGACGTTCTACCTGGCAAGCCTCTTCCTCACGCCGGAAAAGCGGCGCGGCGCGCTGGCCCTGTATGCCTTCTGCCGGCTCGCCGACGACATCGTCGACGACGCCACCATTCGCGGCAGCTCCGCCGACGATGTGCGCCGCCGACTGGACGCGCACGGGCGCGGGCTCGACGCCGCGTTCCACGGGCGGCCGAACTCCCCCGTCTTTCGCGAGGTCGCGTGGGCCGCGCAGCGCTTCGGCGTGCCGCGGGCCCCGCTCGACGAACTGCTCGCAGGAGTCGCTCGCGACCTGGACGGCTGCCGCTATCGCACGTGGGGCGAACTCGAGCGCTACTGCCAGGGCGTTGCCTCCTCGGTGGGCGAGATGTGCACCCACGTCTGGGGGGTGCGAGCCGACGCCTCGCTGGCCGCCGCAGTCGCCTACGCCCGCACGCTGGGGACGGCGATGCAGCTGACGAACATCCTCCGCGACGTGGGCGAGGACGCCAACCGGCAGCGCTGCTACCTCCCCGAGGACGAACTGCGCGCCTTCGGCTTTGCCCCCAGCGACGTGCTGCAGCACCGCGTCCTGGCGCGCCGGGCCGCCTGGGCCGCCCTCGTGCGCAGCCAGATCGATCGCGCCTTTGCCCTCTATGCCGCCGCGGCGCCGGGGGTCGCGCTCCTGTCCGCCGACGCGCAGCGCTGCGCCAATGCCTGCGCGGTGGGCTACGCCTCGATCCTCGACGCCATTGCGCGACACGACTACGACAACGTCACGCGACGCGCGAGCGTGGGATGGCTCGGACGGGCGGGGGTGCTGGCCCGCGCCTGGCTCGGCCCGCTGGCACCATTCCCGGCTCCGCCAGCTGCAGCACGGCGCGCCGCCGCCTCGGCGCCCTCCGTCGCCTGAGGGGCGGGACCGAGTCCCGTCGCCGCCGCGTCCCCGACCTTCCCGTTCCCCGCACCACCAGGCCTAACGGTCCCGATGTCCCACGCGACCACGATCCCCTGGACCCGACGGGCAGCCCCCGGCTTCCTGCTCGCCCACTGCGTGCTGATCGCCTTCAGCACCGTCGCCCTCACGACCTTCCTCAACGGGCCGCCGCCGCCGTGGCTCGGCGAGGAACCCAACGCCACCGTCCTGCGACTGGGCTGGAAGTTCTCCGGCCCCACCTACGTCGTGCTCGGGGCCATCGCGGCCCTCTTGCACGTGACGGGGCAGATCGGGTGGCGCAAGTCACTGGCCGTGTTCGTGGTGGCGTCGGGCGTGGCGTTAGGCTCGGAGCTCACCGGGACCGCCACGCAGCTCCCCTTTGGCGAGTACCAGTACACCACGCTGCTCGGCTACCGCATCCTCGACCTGGTCCCGTTTCCCATCCCGATCTCGTGGTACTACATGATCATGGGATCGCTGGTGATCACCGGTCGCCTGCTCGCCGCGCGCGATGACAACGCGACCCGGTGGAAGTGGGCCGCGGTGGGAGGGCTGATCCTGGTGGCGTGGGACGTGTCCATGGACCCGGCGATGGTGAAGACGGCGCACTGGATCTGGGGCGACGGCGACCTCTTCGTGCGGCTGGGGCTCCCGGCGCCCGTCGTCGCCTTCTTCGCGCGCGACATCTTCTACGGCATGCCGGCCAGCAACTGGCTGGGGTGGTACCTGACCGGCGTCATCATCTCGCGGCTCGTGCTGCAGATCGTCCCGCCGTCGCTCTACGCCGCCCGGCTCTCGCCGACCAGCCTCCCGATCGTGCTGTACGCGGTGAACGGCATCATGCCGGTCGCGCTCTGCCTGCGCGACGACATGATTTGGGGCGCCGTGCTGGGCACCGTCGCGATGCTCATCCCCATCGTGCTCGCCGTCTTCGCGCGCAAGCCCGCCGCGGAAGCGGCACCGTCCGAACGCGTCGCCTCCGCCATTCCCCGACCCGCGTAGGCGCCAGGATGCCTCCTCCTCTCGTCGTCCCGTCCTCTCGTCTTCTGCCGTCGTGAGAATCGCGGTCATCGGATCCGGCTTCGGCGGGCTCGCCGCGGCCATCCGCCTGCAGGCGCAGGGGCACCAGGTCACGATCGTCGAGCAGCGCGACAAGCCCGGAGGACGCGCGTACGTCCTGCAGCAGGACGGCTTCACCTTCGACATGGGGCCCACCATCATCACGGCCCCGTGGCTCATCGACGACCTGTTCGCGCTGTGCGGGCGGGCCACCGCCGACTACGTGCAGTTGGTCCCGCTCGACCCGTACTACAACGTGCGCTTCGAGGACGGGTCGGTCTTTCGCTACAACGGGGAGATGGCGTCGCTGGAGCAGCAGGTGCGCGCCTTCAGCCCGGGCGACGTGGAGGGCTTCCGGGCGTTCAGCGCCTCCACCGAGGCGATCTTCGAGAAGGGATTCTCGCTCATCGACCATCCCTTCCATCGGTTCACCAGCATGCTCAAGGTCGTCCCGGACCTGGTGAAGCTGCAGGCGCACAAGTCGGTGGCGGGGTACGTGAACCAGTTCATGCACGACGAGCGGTTGCGGCAGGTCTTCTCCTTCCACCCGCTCCTCATCGGGGGCAACCCGTTCTCGAGCACGTCGATCTACGCCCTCATCCATCACCTGGAGAAGAAGTGGGGGGTCTGG
>CAZVDJ010000120.1:0-9297 GCA_964626245.1 uncultured Gemmatimonadaceae bacterium | reverse complement strand
TGCCGAAGGGGTTCCAGTTCGCACTCAAGCTCCCGCAGGAGATCACGCACGAGAACCGGCTGCGGAACTCGGCCGACCTGCTGGCGCTCTTCAGCGACCGCGCCCGGCTGCTCGAACAGAAGCTCGGGCCGATCCTCATCCAGCTCGGTCCGGACTTCGCACCCACGGAGCTCCCGGCGCTGGCCGCCTTCCTCCCCCTGCTGCCGCGCGACCTGCACTTCGCCGTGGAGTTCCGGCAGCGCGGATGGCTGCACGACGGGATCATCGCCCTGCTGGCCGAGCATCGCGTGGGGCTCGCACTCACCGACGCACGCTGGATTCCGCGGCGTACGATGCTGGCGCTGGCGGAGCGCCCCACGGGCGATGTGGCCTACCTGCGATGGATGGGGCCCAACCGTGACATCGTCGACTACTCGCGCGTGCAGGTGGACCGGTCGCGCGAACTGGCCGCGTGGGCGGCAGTCCTTCCCTCGCTCGCCAACCGCGTGCGCACGGTCTACGGCTACGTGAACAACCACTTCGCCGGGCACAGTCCGGCGTCGCTCCGTGAGCTGCAACGCCTGCTCGGCATTCCATCGGTCGCACCCGAGCAACTGGGCGAGCAGATGTCGCTGTTCTGATGCGCGTGCCGCCCCGCACGCTCGCCTTCCTGGCCTTCGCCTTCGTGCTGGCCGCCGGGTGCGTCCGCCTGGGATTCTGGCAGCTCGGCCGGCTGGCCGAGCGACGAGCGCGCAACGTGGAGATCGCGGCGCGACTGGCGGCGCCTCCCGCCGAGCTGGGCGAGGCCATGCGCGACTCCGCCACGGCGCGCTATCGGCGCGTGCAGCTCGCGGGGCGCTACGACTTCGCGGGCGAGGTCGTCCTCACCTCGCGCGGGCGGGACGGTGCCCCGGGAGTCCATGTGCTCACGCCGTTGCAGATGGCGGATGGGTCGCGGGTGCTGGTGAACCGCGGGTGGGTCTACGCGGCCGATGGGATGACGCTCGACCTGGCGAGGTGGCGCGAGCCGGACACGGCGACGGTGGAGGGGTACCTGGAGGAGTTCGTCCCCGTGAGTGGCATGGTGTCCACGCCGTCGCAGCCGCGCGGCGTGCGCCACCTGGTGCGGGACTCCATTGCCGGGCGGACGGGGGGCCCGGTGGCGCCGTTCGTGGTGGTGCAGCGGCTGGGGGCCGGCGTGCGCGACTCGATCGCGCACCCGGTGCGCCTCGAGCTTCCGTCGCTGAGCGAGGGGGCGCACGGGAGCTACGCTGTCCAGTGGTTTGCCTTTGCCACCATCGCCCTGGTTGGCGGGGGGGTCGTGGCGCGCCGTCGCCCGGGCGGCGCCCCGTCGTCCGGGAGCCCCGGCGTCGGCGCGCGTTAGGCGGCCGCATCGCCGGCCGCCGCCGGCGTCCCGTTCCGCTCGGGTCGCTGCAGCAGGAGGACGGCGGCGGCGATCAGGACGCCACCCGACATGGCAGACGGCGTCATGCGCTCGCCCAGCACGAGCGCCGCGAGGATCGCGGCACAGAACGGTTCGGCGGTGACGATGATGGCGGTGCGCACCGGCCCGAGCGTCTCGAGCCCGCGCAGGAAGAGGCGAAAGGCCAGCAGCGTGGGGATGATGGCGAGCCAGAGCAGGGCGCCCAGCGAGCGCGCGGTGACGGCGAGCCTGAGTTCGTCGCGCGCGGCCCCGTAGCCCAGGAGGATGACGCACACGCCGACCGCGATCCAGAAGACGGCGGTCGTCGGGGTGGTGCCACGTTGCAGCCGGCGAAGGAGCGGGATGTACAGTGCGTACAGGAACGCGGCGGAGAGCGACAGCGTCGCCCCGGTGGGGTCGAGCTCTCCCGTCCCCGGCGCGCCGATGATGATCAGGATGCCGCTCAGTGAAAGGAGGAGCGCGAAGGTCCGCAGCGGTCCCACCCGCTCGGTGCCGCGAATGGCGGCGAGGATCGCGACCCAGGCGGGGAAGGTGTAGAAGAGGAAGACCGTGGTTGCAGCGGGGATGTAGTCGAGGGCGGTGAGGTTGAGCAGGTTGATGAGGACCTGCCCCACGCCGCCCTGGACCACGAGGCGCCAGGCGTGGTCGCGTGGCAGGCGGACGCTGCGCCATCCGCTGGTGACCAGGATGAAGAGCCCCGCCAGGAGAAACCGCCCCATCACGAGCGACGTCAGCGAGGTCCCCTCGCGCGTCCCGATCACGGTCGCGATGGAAATGCTCGAGAAGCCGACGGCGGCGACGAGCACCGCCGCCGAGGCGAGGCCGCGCGAGAGCGGTGCGCCCGGTGCGCCCGGTGCGCCCGGTGCGCTCTGTGCGTGCGGCGAGTGCGGGGCGCCGGTCGCCGGGCCGTCGGTCATCCGAGGTGCAGGAGCTGCCGCGCGACGTTGAAGTAGATGACCAGCCCGGTGACGTCGACCAGCGAGGCGACGAAGGGGGAGGAGGCGATCGCCGGGTCGAAGCCGAGTCGCTTGAAGACCAACGGGAGCATCGAGCCGGCGACCGATCCCACCAGCACGACGGCGACGAGCGTCAGCGCGACGACGAACGAGAGCGACGCCGAGTTCCCCCACATCAGCGCGCGCAGCAGGCCGATGGCTCCCAGGCAGGTGCCCAGCACCAGCCCCTGTCCCAGTTCGCGCAGCAGCACGCGCATGGCGTCGCGGATCTCGACGTCTCCCACCGCGAGCGCACGCGTGATGAGCGCCGACGACTGCGCCCCCGAGTTGCCGCCCGAGCTGATGATGAGCGGGATGAAGATGGTGAGTGTCAGCGCGCTGGCGAGCGTGTCCTCGTACGTGCGCATCACCGTTCCCGTGAACATCTCGCCCACGAAGAGGACGACGAGCCACCCTACCCGCTTGCGCGCGACGCTCCAGAAACCGGCGGTGAAGTACGGCTCCTCCAGCGGCTGCACGGCACCGAGCTTCTGCACGTCCTCGGTCTGCTCCTCGACGATGGCGTCGATGACGTCGTCGACCGTGATCACCCCGAGCATGCGACCGAAGCCATCCACGACGGGAACGGCGACGAGGTCATACTCGGAGGTGATGCGCGCCACGTCGGCGCGATCGGCGGTGGCCGGGACCTTCACCACTTCCGTCCACGCAACCTCCGACACCCGGGCCCCCTCGGGCGCCGCCAGCAGTTCGCGCAGCGACATCACGCCCACGAGGACATCGCGATCGTCGGTGACGTACACGGCGTGCATGGCCTCCTTGCGCCCCGAGCGCGCCGCCGTGCGCACGATGGCGAGCGCCGCCTCCACCGTCAGGTGCTCCTGCACGGACACGAACTCCGTGGTCATCAGGCCGCCGGCGGTGTCGGCCTCGTATTGCAGCAGCCGCTGCGTCTCCTGGCGCGCCTCGTCGGGGAGGTCCTGGAGGATCTCGTCGGCCGTTTCCTCCTCGAGTTCCTCGAGGATGTCGGCGCGATCGTCCGGCGTCATCTCCGAGACGAGCGCCACCGCCTGCTCGGTGCTCATCGCCTCGAGCAGCCCGGAGCGCAGCTCCTCGTCCAGGTACTCGAGCACGTCGGCGGCGCGCGCGGGCGGAAGGGCGCGCAGGAACTCGGCCACCTTGTCGCGCGGAATGGCCTCGGCGACATCGGCGAGGCTCTTCGGGTGCAACTCTTCCGTCTCGACGGCAAGGTCGCCGGGAGACTCTTCGAGCCACGCGAGGATGTCGGGCGCGAGCAGCGCCGCGAGTTCGCGGTCCTGGTCTCGGGGCGATGGTGTCATGGCGTCGCGGGGCGAGAGCGACTGGTGGCGGCGCGCGAGTCGTCGCGCCTGCCGGCCGGACGCGGGGGCGCAAGTTACGGGCGTCGGAGAGGGGGAACAAGCGCACGCGCCGCGCGTGATCCAACCATTTTCGCGCCGCAGCTGTCAGAGCGGGTGCCGCTCGATGCGCGTGCACGCTGCCAGCAGCGGATCGCGGCTCGTCTCGCTCACGGACGGGTGATCGCGCGGCCGGACGGTTCGTCCGAGGCAGGTGCCCGTCCTGGCACGGGTGCTGTCGAACTCGCAATCACGCTCGTCCCGAATCCCCCCGCCGTGCCCGCTCCGATGCGCCCCCTTCGCGCACTCTGCCTCATCGCTGCCCTCCCCACGTTGGGGACGGCGCAGCAGCTCGTCTCCGAGCGCTCACGCGCCACCACGCGACCGCCCGCGCCCGCGGCCGCGACCAACAAGACGAGCGCGATCCGCGCCACCAAGCCCCCCACGATCGACGGGAAGGACAGCGACGAC
Organism: uncultured Gemmatimonadaceae bacterium; assembly: GCA_964626245.1. Lineage (GTDB taxonomy): Bacteria > Gemmatimonadota > Gemmatimonadetes > Gemmatimonadales > Gemmatimonadaceae > SCN-70-22. The sequence continues at coordinate 5,071 of CAZVDJ010000120.1, read as the reverse complement.
GCCTGGCGCACGGCAGCGGTAGTCGATGCCTTCCGCCAGTTCGACCCGGTGGAGGATGGCGAGCCGTCGATGCGCACCGAGGCGCGCGTCTCCTACGACGACCGCAACCTCTATGTCTTCGTGCGGGCCTTCGACCCGCATCCGGACAGCATCATGTCGCTCCTGTCACGACGCGACGAGCGCACGCAGTCCGACTACCTGCGCCTCATCGTCGACTCGTACCACGACAAGCGCACCGGCTACCAGTTCATGGTGAATCCCGCCGGCGTGCAGCGCGATGCCTACCTGTTCAACGATTCGAACGAGGACATCACCTGGAACGCGGTGTGGGATGCCAAGACGAGCATCGACTCGCTGGGCTGGACCGCCGAGTTCCGCATTCCGCTCAGCCAGTTGCGCTACCCGCCCAAGGAGGAGCACACCTTCGGCATCGCCATCCATCGCGAGGTGGCGCGCCTGAACGAGCGCAGCAGCTGGCCGCTGTTCCGGCGGTCGCAGTTCGGCCTGGCGTCGCAGCTCGGGGAGGTGAGCGGGCTGCGGGGGCTGGGGAGCAATCGCCGGTTGGAGTTGATGCCGTACAGCGTGCAGTCCAACGAGACGCGCCTTCGCGCCGACGGATACGGCCGTTCGCAGCGCATGGCCGTGGGGGCCGACCTCAAGTACGGCCTCTCGTCCAATCTCACGCTGGACGCCACGATCAATCCGGACTTTGGCCAGGTGGAGGCCGATCCCGCCGTCCTGAACCTGGGCGCCTTCGAACAGTTCTTCGAGGAACGGCGCCCGTTCTTCCTGGAAGGCACGGGGATCTTCCGCTTCGACATCGACTGCAACGACGGCCAGTGCACGGGGCCGTTCTACTCGCGCCGCATCGGCCGTGCGCCACAGGCCGGCTTCCTGAGCGAGGACCAGAACGCGGTGCCGCTCAACTCGACGATCCTCGGCGCCGCCAAGATCACCGGGCGCCTCTCGCGCGGCCTCTCGGTTGGCGTGCTCAACGCCATCACCGGCCGCGAGAGTGTGGCCGAGTCGCTGACGGTGGAACCGCGCACCAACTACCTGGTGGCGCGCGCGCAGCAGGACCTGCGAAACGGACGCAGCGGGGTGGGCGCGGTCTTCACGGCGGTGAACCGGCAGCTCGATGGCTACACGCAGAACTTCCTGCGGTCCGAGGCGTACACGGCGGGGCTCGATGCGCGGCATCGGTTCGGCCCGGGCGACGGCTACCAGGTCAGCGCGCAGGTCTACGGGAGCGTGGTGCACGGGAGCCAGGAAGCGATCGCGCGCACGCAGCGCTCGACGGTGCACCTGTACCAGCGCCCGGATGACGACTTCGACTACGACTCGACGCGCACGTCGCTCTCCGGCATCGGGTCGGGCGTGGGGTTCTCGAAGAACATGGGGCTCGTCCGCTTCCATACCGGCGCCGGGTACAAGGGGCCCGGCTTGGAGATCAACGACGTCGGCTTCATGACGAACGCCAACAGCATGGGGCAGAGCAACTGGCTCGCGTTCGTGATGCAGAACCCGCGGTTCTTCTACCGGCGCTGGCAGGTGAACTTCAACCAGTGGAACTCGTTCACCGCCGACGGCATGCTCACCGGCCGCGCGGGGAACATCAACATGAACGGCCAGCTCAAGAACATGTGGTTCGTCTACATGGGGCTGAGTGGGGAAACGGGCGCCTACTGCCCGTCGTGCCTGCGCGGTGGCCCGGCACTGTGGGAGAACGCCTCCACGCAGGGATGGGCGGGCTTCACCGGCGACCAGCGTCGCGCGGTCTACCCCAGCTTCAACACCTCCTTCCGCCGCACCGACCTCGGGCGCTCGCACAGCTACAACCTCAATCCGCAGGTCAACGGGCGGCTGGCCAGTTCCTTCTCCGCGTCGGTGGGGCTGAACTACACGCGGAATGTGGACGACCGTCAGTGGCTCGCGAACTTCGGCGACGCGGCCTCGGATACCGCGCACTTCACGGTGGCGCGCCTGTCGCAGCGCACGGTGGCCCTCACGTCGCGCATCAACTGGACGGCGTCGCCTACCTTGTCGCTGCAGGTGTATGCCCAGCCATTCGTGACCGGCGGCGAGTATTCCGACTGGCGGGAGGTGCGGTCGGCACGCGCCCGCGACTACGATGCCAGGTTCGAGCCGTTCACGCAGAAGGGCGATCCGGGCGGCTTCAACTTCAAGCAGTTCCGCTCCAACACGGTGTTGCGCTGGGAGTACCGCCCGGGCTCCACGCTCTTCTTCGTCTGGGCGCAGGGGCGTCTGCAGGATGGCCTGGACGCGGGGTCGTTCCAGTTCGGCCGCGACTACCGCAACCTCTTCTCCGCCCATCCGGACAACACCTTCCTGATCAAGGCGAGCTACTGGTTCTCGATGTAGGTCTTGAGACGGGAGGCGGGAGACGGGAGACGGGAGAAGCGGGCGAGGGGGCTACCGAGTCGAGGGTGGGGGGGCGGCGCCGGAGTCGGGGCGCGTGGTCAGGTGGCGACGGTCGGTGCTGACGTCTCGCAGCGTGTAGCCTGCGAGCGTCACCGCCTGCTCGATCGCCCGCACGTCGAGGGGGGCGTCGTGCTCCAGCGTCGCGCGCCCCACCACCACCTCGGCGGCCGCAACGCCCGGGACCATGGCGAGCGCCGTGTAGACCGCGCGTGCGCAGTGGGCGGAGCGCATTCCGTCGATGCGGAGCGTGGTGAGCATGGCGTGGCAAGCTAGCCGACTTCCGGCGCCATGGTGGATGGGGCGACATTTGGGGCATGCGCATCGCATTCCTCGGACTCGGCGCCATCGGCGCCCCCATGGCGCGGCACCTCGCCGCTCGACACTCCCTCACCGTCTGGAATCGCACGTCGTCGCGCGCGCACGCCTTTGCCGGCGTGCACGGGGCGACGGTCGCCGGCTCTCCCGCCGAGGCGGCGCGCGGCGCCGAGATCGTCATCACCTGCCTGCCCACGTCGCGCGAGGTCGAGGCACTGCTCGACGGACCGGATGGCCTGCTGGCGGGAATGGCGGACGGGACGCTGCTCGCCGACTGCACCTCGGGCGACCCCACGACCTCCCGACGGATCGCGGAGCGACTCGCGGCGCGCTCCATCGCCTTCGTCGACGCGCCGGTGAGCGGCGGCACTTCGGGGGCGGAGGCCGGAACGCTCACGGTCATGTGTGGCGGCGATGACGACGCGTTCGCACGGGCGCGCCCGGCGTTCGAGGCCTTCGGAAAGAAGATCGTCCTGGTGGGGCCGGTGGGGGCAGGACACGCACTGAAGGCGGTGAACAACGCCTTCCTGGCCGTTCACATCTGGTCCGCGGCAGAAGGGCTGGCGGCGCTGGCCAGGGCCGGCGTGAAGCCGAGTGCCGCGCTGGACGTCATCAACGCATCGAGCGGGCGGTCGAACACGTCTGAGAACCTGATCCCCCAGCGCGTCGTCACGCGGGCATTCCCGCGCACCTTCCGGTTGGCGTTGCTCGAGAAGGATGTCGCGATCGCCGCCGACTTCCTGCGCGAGCAGCGGGTGCCCTCGGCGGTCATCCAGCAGGTGGCCGAGCTCTTCCGACTTGCGCGCCACGAGCTGGGTGAGGAGGCCGACCACGTGGAGGCCGTGCAGCTGCTGGAGCGTTGGAGCAATGTCACCATCCAGGATTGACCACACCGTGACTTCTCATCCTTCCGTCCTCTCGCCGGCTCGACGCCTCCCATCGGTGGCGGACATTCGCGCCCGCTTTCCCGCTCTGCAGCGTTGGCAGGGCGGGCATCCGGTGGCGTACTTCGATGGTCCGGGGGGCACGCAGGTCCCGCGCGAGGTGGCCGACGCAGTATCCGACTACCTGCTGCACCACAACGCCAACACGCACTGGGCGTATCCCACGTCCGAGGAGACCGACGCGATGCTCGCGGCGGCGCGCAGTGCCGCCGCCGACCTGCTGCACGCGGAGCCCGAGGAGGTGGCGTTCGGCAACAACATGACCACGCTCACCTTTCACCTCTCGCGCGCGCTGGCGCGCCAGTGGGAGGCGGGCGACGAAGTGATCGTGACCGAACTGGATCACCACGCCAACGTCGCGCCGTGGCGTGAGGTGGCGCGCGAGCGGGGGCTGGTCGTTCGCACCGTGCGCATGGATCCCGCGGCCGGCACGCTGGACTGGGACGACCTGGCGCGCGCGTTCACGCCGCGCACGCGGCTCCTGGCCATTGGTGCGGCGTCCAATGCACTGGGGACGGTGAACGACGTGGCCGCCGCCGCCTCGCTCGCGCACGCGCACGGCGCCCTCTGCTTCGTGGATGCGGTGCACTTCGCGGCGCACGGCGTCATCGACGTGCAGGCGTGGGGATGCGACTTCCTGGCCTGCTCGGCCTACAAGTTCTACGGCCCGCACGCGGGCATCCTGTACGGCCGGCGATCGCTGCTCGAGACGCTGGACGTACCCCGGCTTGAGCCCGCCCCTAACGAGGCTCCCGAGCGGCTCGAGACCGGGACGCTCAACCACGAGGGGATGGTCGGCACGGGGGCGGCGATCGACTTCCTGGCGTCGTTGGCGCCGGGCGCCGGCGAGTCGCGCCGGGAGCGCCTGACGGCTGCCATGGAGGGGTTGCACGCGCGGGGCGAGGCGCTGGTCGCGCGGCTGTGGCACGGGCTTGCCGACGTTGGCGGCGTGACGCTCTACGGAGTTGCGCCTGGCGGACCGCGCACGCCCACGGTGATCTTCACCGTCGCCGGCCACACCTCGACCGATGTCGCGCGCGCCCTCGTGCCGCGCGGGATCTACGCCTCCAATGGCGACTTCTACGCCACCACCGTCATCGCACGGCTGGGACAGTCGGCAGACGGCGTGGTGCGCGCCGGGTGTGCCTGCTACACGACGGAGGAAGAGGTCGACCGCCTGGTGGCTGCGGTCGCCGAGATCGCGCGCGACCGCGGCTGAACCGGTTGACGCCGCGTGGGTGCCTGGCCTCGCGCACCGGCCCGAGGCCATCGACGAGGGGCACTGGCCTGCACTGGCAGGCCGGGCCCTCGCGCGAGGCGCCGCCATATTCCCGGACGCATGCCGCTTCACCTCCCGACCTCGATACGCC
>CAZVDJ010000119.1:0-9304 GCA_964626245.1 uncultured Gemmatimonadaceae bacterium | reverse complement strand
AGCGACGCCTTGATGCGTGTGACGTAGGCGTCCCTGGGGACGCCGGCGATGCCGTCCACCTTGCGCCAGGTGGCGCCGCCATCCTCGCTCACCTGGATCAGGCCGTCGTCGGTGCCCACGTAGAGCAGCCCCTCGCGCTTCGGGCTCTCGGCCACGGCGCTGATGTTGGAGTAGAGCGCGGTCGACGTGTTCTTGGCAACGGCGTCCGCCCCCCACACCTTTCCCATCACCTGGAGCGCGTTGCGCTGCACCTGGCGGGTGAGGTCCGGCGAGACCTTGCGCCACGAGTTGCCGCGGTCGTCGGAGCGGAAGAGGAACTGCGCCGCCATGTACAGGCGCCGCGGGGCGTGCGGCGAGATGATGAACGGGGCATCCCAGTTCCAGCGATAGGGGACGTCGCCCCTGGCCTCCTGCGGCTGGATCCCGACGCGCTCGTGCGTGCGCTTGTCGAAGCGCACGATCACGCCGTGCTGCAGCTCCGAGTAGATGATGTTGTGGTCCTCGGGATCGACGCGCGACACGAAGCCGTCGCCTCCCATCGTCACGAAGACGTCGGAGTTCATGATCCCGTGGTCCGACTTGGTGCGCGACGGCATCCCCAGCGAGTTGTTGTCCTGCAGGCCGCCGTAGACGTTGTAGAAGGGGGCGGCGTTGTCGACCTCCACATCGTAGTACTGCGCGAGCGGGAGGTTCTCGAAGAAGACCCACGTCTCGCCGCGGTCATACGAGCGATACAGCCCGCCGTCGTTCCCCACCAGGATGTGGTTGCGGTTCTGCGGATCGATCCAGATGGCGTGGTTGTCCACGTGCATGGCGCGCGTGCTCATCGGCCTGAGCGTGCGCCCGCCGTCGTCGCTCACCTGCCAGACCACGTCGGGGATGTAGATGCGGTCGAACTGGTGCGGGTCGGTGAAGACGTCGCCGTAGTACATCGACCCCTGGTTGTAGTCGGCCATCTTCTGCCAGGTGACGCCGTTGTCGCTGGAGCGATACGTCCCGCCGCGCCGGTTGGCAGCTTCCACGTTGGCATACAGCACGTCGGGGTCGTGCGGCGAGATGGCGAGTCCGATGCGGCCGAGCTCCTCGTTAGGGAGCCCGGTGTTGACCTTGCTCCACGTGGCACCGCCGTCGGTGGAGCGATGAATGGCGCTCTCGGGGCCGCCGTTGATGAGGGTGAAGAAGTGGCGCCGCCGCTGATAGGCCGACGCGACGATCACGTCCGGGTTGCGCGGGTCGAGGACGACGTCGGAGACGCCGGTATGCTCGGAGATCCTGAGCACCTGCGTCCACGTCTTGCCGCCGTCCGTGGTCTTGTAGAGCCCGCGGTCGCCGCCGGCGCTCCAGAGCGGTCCCTGCGCCGCCACGTAGACGATGTCGGTCTGGGTCGGGTGCACGACGATGCGGCCGATGTGCTCGGAGGCCTTGAGCCCCACGTTCTTCCACGAGCGTCCGCCATCCTCGGACTTGTAGACGCCGTCGCCATAGGCCACGGAGCGCTGCGAGTTGCGCTCACCGGTTCCCACCCAGACCACGTTGGGATTCCTGGGGTCGAGCGTGACCCACCCGATGGAGTACGACGCCTCGCGATCCATGAGCGGCTGCCAGGTGGCGCCGCCGTTGGTCGTCTTCCACAACCCGCCCGAGGCGGTGCCGATGTAGATGATGCCGGGATTGGCCGGGTGCACCGCGATGGACATCACGCGTCCCGACGTCATGGCCGGGCCGATGGAGCGGGCGCGCAGCCCCGCGAACGTTTCGGCCGGGAACGGCGTAGTCATCGTGGCCGCGCTGTCGCCGCGCGCCGCGCGCGTGCGCCCCTGGGCGGCGAGTGCGGGGGCCAGCAGCAGCATGCCTAACGCCACGGCTGCCGCAAGGCGCTGGCCTTGCGGGTGGAGCCGGGGCGGGAGCGGGCGGGGTCGGGCGGGAGCAGCGGAACGCACGCGAGTCTCCCGGGTGTTGGCCAAGGGGCACATGATGGCGACCGGCCACGACACTCGCCAGCGGTGCACGCGACCCGCACCAGCGCCCTTCGACGCCGACGAGCTTGATGTCCCTTCCTGCCGCCAACTCCCGCACCACGGCTCACCCCACGCCGCCGCACGTGCCGTCATCGCCGCCGCCTTCTCCGGCAGGGCAGCGCGTCGTTGCCCGCGTCCTGCGCCCGTTCCAGGAGTTCGCCAGGATCGGGTCGCTCGGCGGGATCGTCCTTCTCATCGCGACGGCGATCGCCTTGGCGTGGTCCAACTCGCCGTGGAGCGAGGCGTACTTCCACCTGTGGGAGACGGAGCTGGTGCTGGGCTCGGCGGCTGCACCGCTGTCGCTCACGTTGCACGAGTGGATCAACGACGCGCTGATGGCCGTCTTCTTCCTCCTCGTGGGGCTGGAGATCAAGCGCGAGATGCTGGTGGGGGAGCTGTCGACGCCCCGTCAGGCGGCGTTGCCCATCGTGGCCGCACTGGGCGGAATGGTCGTGCCGGCGCTCTGCTACGTCGCGGTGAACGGTGGCGGGGCGGGGATGGGAGGGTGGGGGATCCCGATGGCGACGGACATCGCCTTCGCGCTGGGAATCCTGGCGCTGCTGGGGCCGCGCATTCCGCTGGGGCTCAAGGTCTTCCTGGCGGCGCTGGCCATCGTCGATGACCTGGGGGCGGTGCTGGTCATCGCCTTCTTCTACACCAGCAGCATCGCGTGGGGGGCGCTGGGGGTGGCGGCGCTGTGCGTCGGGGCGCTGGCGTGGCTCAATGCGCGGCGCGTCTGCGCGCTCGCCCCCTACCTCGGCATCGGCGTCGTGCTCTGGTACTGCTTCCTCGCCTCCGGCGTTCACGCCACCATTGCCGGCGTGGTCCTGGCCCTCACGATTCCCACGAACTCCCGCATCAACGCCGAGGAGTTCTCGGAGCGCGCGCGCGCCCTGGTGGACGAGTTCGACCGCACGGAAACCGGCGACCTCCTGGTCATCACGAGCAAGGGGCAGCAGGAGGCGTTGCACGGGCTCGACGTGGCGGTGAGTGCGGTGAATGCCCCGCTGCTCAAGCTGGAGCACGCGCTCAACACCCTCGTGAGCTTCGGGATCATGCCGCTCTTTGCCCTCTCCAACGCAGGCGTTAGGCTGGAGGGCGTCGCCTCGGCCATGGCGAGCCCGGTGTCGCTGGGAATCCTGGCAGGGCTGGTGCTGGGGAAGATGGCGGGGATCACCGGCTTCAGCGCACTCGCCGTGCGACTGGGGATCGCGTCGCTCCCGGCGGGCGTCACCTGGCGCATGCTCAACGGGGCGGCGTGGCTGGGTGGGATCGGCTTCACCATGTCGCTCTTCATCGCCGGCCTGGCCTTCCACGACGAGGGCCTGCTCGACGCCGCCAAGATCGGCGTCCTCGCCTCCTCGCTGCTGGCGGGGACGATGGGATTCGTCTTGCTGCGCCGATCGGCACCGCCAGCCTCACTCGACAAAGCGCCACGCCCCGCGTGAGCTTTGGGGATGCACGACATCCCGATCCTGCGCGACCTGGTCATCCTCGTCGCCGTCGCTGTCCCCGTGGTCGTCCTGGCCTACCGGCTGCGCATCCCCAGCGTGGTGGGCTTCCTGGTCACCGGGATCGCCATCGGCCCCACCGCGCTGGGGCTGGTGCGGGGGAGCGAGCAGGTGTCGGCGCTGGCGGAGATCGGCGTCGTGCTGCTGCTTTTTGCGGTTGGGTTGGAGCTCTCGCTGTCGCGCATCGTGCGCATGGGACGCATGGTGCTGCGCGGCGGGATGCTGCAGGTGCTGGGCACGATGGGCGCCGTGGCGGCCGTGTTGCGGCTGGCGGGGGAGGACTGGCGGCAGGGCGTGCTCTTCGGTGCGCTCATCGCCCTCTCGTCGACGGCCATCATCCTCAAGGTCTACGCCGACCGCGGGGAGCTCGACTCGTCGTACGGGCGCACCGTCGTGGCAATCCTCCTCTTCCAGGACCTGTGTGTCGTCCCGCTCATGCTGCTCCTGCCGCTGCTGGGCGGGGCCGCGACCGAGGCGGGGGCGGTGGCGCGCAGCATCCTGGTCGCCTTCGTCGTCACGGCGGGGATGGTCGTGGTGGGGAGCTGGCTGGTGCCGCGCCTCCTGGCGCGCATCGCCGAGATCCGCAACCAGGAGATCTTCACCCTCGTGGTGGTGGCCATCGGGCTGGGGGCCGCCTACCTCACGTCGTCGTTCGGCCTGTCGCTCGCGTTAGGCTCCTTCCTGGCGGGGCTCATCATCTCGGAGTCGGAGTTCGGGCTCCAGGCGCTGTCCGACATCCTCCCGTTCCGCGACACCTTCAGCGGGATCTTCTTCATCTCGGTGGGGATGCTCCTGGACGTGCGCTACGTGGCGGCACATGCGGCCAAGGTGCTGGGGGTGGCGCTGGGCATCATGCTGCTCAAGACGGCGATTGCCGGTGTGGTGGTGCGCTTCTCCCGCCGCTCCGACCGGGTGGGGCTGGTGGCCGGCATCGGCCTGGCGCAGGTGGGGGAGTTCTCCTTCATCCTGGCGTCCACCGCGGTCACGCTCGGCGTGCTGGCGCCCGAGCGCTACCAGCTCTTCCTTGGCGCGGCGATCATCACGATGCTGGTGGCCCCGTTCGCGGTGGCATGGGCGCCGGACCTCGCCGACCGGGTCTTCTCGCTGCGCGCCCATCCCACCATGGAGTTCGCGACGCGCGAGGTGCGCGCCGCGGGGCCCATGGCCGACCATGTGATCATCGTGGGGTACGGACTCAACGGCCGCAACCTGGCGCGCGCGCTGCGACGGGCACGCATCCCGTACGTCATCCTCGATTCCAACGGGGCGCTGGTGCGCCAGGCGCGCATGGCGCGCGAACCGGTCTTCTTCGGCGATGGGACCCGTGCCGAGGTGCTGGAGCGCGTGGGACTCAAGCGGGCGCGGGTGATCGTCTTTGCCATCGCCTCCATTGCGGATGAACGGCGGGCGGTGGTGGTGGCCCGCCACCACAATCCCGAGATCCACATCGTGACGCGCACGCGCTACGTGCGGGAGATCGCCGAGCTGCAACGCCTGGGGGCCAACGAGGTGGTGCCGGAAGAGTTCGAGACGTCGCTGGAGATCTTCGCACGGGTGCTGCGCCGGTTCGACGTGCCCGCGTCGCGCATTCGCGAGGCGGCCGAAGAGGCGCGGCGCGACCACTACGAGCTGTTGCGGGAACGCGGTGCCTCCGTGTCGCCGATGGACGAGGTGCTGTCGCGCTTTGGGGCGCGGCTGGACCTGGAGGTCGTGGTGGCGCGCGCCGGCGCGGAGGCGATCGGGCAGACGGCGCGCACGCTCAAGCTGCGCTCGCGCACCGGGGCCATCGCGACCGCGGTGCTGCGGCGCGGCGAAGGGGTCTTTCGCCCCGCGGGCGAGATCGTCTTCGAGGACGGGGACGAGGTGGTCCTGGTGGGCGACCCGCGCGCGCTCGCCGAGGCGGTCCCCATCTTCCGGCCCATGACGCGGATGATGACGGCGGCGCACCCGGTGCCCGCGCCGCTCGCGTGAGCACCCCGTCGCCGGCGCTGTCGCCGGGCATCCGCGCCATGGCCATTGGCGCGTGGTGGTTCGCGGTGATGGGGCTCCTCGTCAAGCTCGCGGGGAGGCGCCTCCCCCCGTCGCAGATCGTCCTGGTGCGCGCCGCGCTCACCCTCGCCATGAGCTGGTGGGCCGTGCGGCAGGCGCACCTTCCCTCGCCCTGGGGAAGGCAGCGCCGCCTGCTGCTGGCGCGCGGGGTGCTGGGCGCCATCGGGATCAACTGCTTCTACTGGTCGCTGGTGCACCTGCCGTTAGGCGAGGCCACGCTGATCCAGTACACCAACCCGATCTTCGCCACCATCCTGGCCGCACTGTGGGTGGGAGAGCGGGTGCGGCCGGGCGAGATGTTGTGCCTGGCGGCCGCGATCGTCGGCGTCATCCTGATCACGCGCCCCGGCTTCCTGTTCGGGAGCGCCGCGTCGACCTTCTCCACCGGCAACATTGCCATCGCCCTCTTCGGTGCCGCGTGCAGCGGCGCCGCCTACGCCGCGGTGCGCAAGATGGGCAGCGCCGAGCATCCGGCCGTCGTCATCTTCTACCTCCCCCTGGTCACCTTTCCGCTGGCCATTCCCTTCGCCACGACCCAATGGCTCATGCCGCGAGGGTGGGAGTGGCTCCTGCTGCTGGGGGTGGCCGCGGCGACACAACTGGCGCAGGTGTACATGACACGCGGGTTGCAGGCGGAGACGGCGGTGCGCGCCACCACCACCGGCTACTTGCAGATCGTCTTTGCCGGGCTGTGGGGCATGCTCGTCCTGGACGAGCGGCCCTCGTGGTGGACGCTGGCCGGGGCGGTGGTGATCGTGGCGAGCGCGCTGCTGCTTGCGTTCGGGAAGGCGAGGGCCGAGGTGGGGGACGAATAACCCTCGGCCCTGGGGAAGTAGCGCTTGAGGGAGAGCATCGGGGCCTCGAGCACCACCCAGGTGATCCGGGCGACCAGGTACGAGAGGACGGCCGCCACTGCGCCAGTGACCAGGGCGGGGGCGACGGAGGAATCCCCCGTCGCGCGAATCACCAGTGGCTCGAGCGGGCCCTTGAGCGCGCCCAGAATGGGGTACTGCACCAGGTAGATCGCGTAGCTGTACGTGCCGATCGACTGGAGGGCGCGACTGCGCAGGATACGTTGCAGCCATCCGCCTCCTGCCAGCGGGAGCGCACCTGCAACCAGCGCCGTGGCCAGGACGGAGAGTGCGCTGTATCCCACGAGCTGTACGTAGGGATCGTTGCGATCGAGGCCGCCGCGCCAGACCGAGAGCAGCACGACCGCGCCACCCGCAGCGATCGCAACGGGTTGCCACCAGCGGCGCACCAGCGCCCGCGTAGCCGCGTCGCGAACGAGCAACGCCAACCATCCGCCAAGGAGCAAAGCGTCCATCCGTGCCGGTGTGAGCATGTACGCCGCATCGACACCCCAGCCCGCGCGCAACACCAGCGCCACGCGAACCGCGAGCGCCAGCGACGAGAGCGCCAGGCAGGCCACGGCCAGTCGCCGCAGGGGGACCACCAGCACCACGAGCGGCCAGAGCAGGTAGAACTGCTCTTCCACTGCCAGCGACCACAAGTGTCCCAGCTGCAGCGGTAGCGCCGCTTCACCCTGCCACGCGATCAGGATGTTCGTGGTGTAGGTCCAGAGCCACGCCGCGTTGCGCTGCACCGTCTGGAACTCCGGATCCTCGGCGAGCGCCGTCAACGACCCGAGCAGGAAGACCGTGCCGAGGAAGGCGAAGTAGAGCGGGAAGATGCGTAGCGTGCGACGCGCGTAGAAGTTGCGCAGCTGGTGTGCGTCGCCGCGCGTGTCGACCAGGATCCCGGTGATCAGGAACCCGGACAGCGCAAAGAAGAGCTCGACGCCGATCCACCCGGCGCGCATGGCCGCGTGCGCCACCTGCGCCAGTCCCGTCGCATCCGGCGTGGTGGAGGCGTGTCGGGCGATGACCAGCAGGACCGCCACGCCTCGCAGGGCGTCGAGCGTTCCAAGGTGTCCGGACAGCGAGAACGGAGGAGGGGTCGACGACTCGGCGTCGGACGATTCGGCCGGCATGCAGCGACGGATGAGTGCCAAAGGCTGGAACCTTCATCCTGTCGCCTGCACCTCCCCGAGCGCCGTGCGCCACCGCACGTTCAGCTGCAAGTCACGGGTCACAGATGAACGCCACGTGAGCGCCGCGACCGCAGGTGCTTCGAACGCCTAACGTCTCCTCACGGAACGATCGGCGCCCACTCCCGTCCCAGCCGGCTCATGAGCGCGGCGTACATCTCGATGGCGTTCCACAGGTTCTGCACCCGCAGGTTCTCGTTGGCCGCGTGCTGGTTGTTGTCGTAGTTGGCAATGGGAAGGGTGACGACCGGGACGCCGAGCACCTGCGTGAAGAGGTAGCTGGGGCCGCTGCCACCGAGCGTGGGCACCAGGAGGGGCGGCTTGTCGGCGCCGTCGCCCACCGACGCGACCAGGGCGCGGGCAAAGGCGTCGTCCATGAAGGCGCGCTGCGCGGGATACCCCGTCTCCCATTGCAGGCGTGCGATGCGCGCATGGCGCAGGCGGTCGCCCAGCGACGGCGTGTCGCTCACCACGTGCCACCCCTTGGTGCGCAGGTGCCGCTCCACGAGCTCGCGCACGCGCTCGGGCGTCTGGTTGGGGACGAGCCGGAAGTCGAACGAGGCGAAGGCCTCGGTGGAAATCGTGTTGGAGCCGAGCTCCTGCACCCCGCCCACGCGAATCCCCCGCAGGTTGAGCGCCGGGCGCATGATGCGCTCGGCCAGGAGCGCGTTGTTCCCCTCGGTGCGCGCCAGCCCTAACGAGAGCCGCAGCCCGGAGTCCACCGCCGGCAGCCCCGAGATGGCGCGCCGCTCGGCGGCGGTGAGCGCCCGCACGTCGTCGTAGAAGCCGGGGACCAGGATGTTGCCATCGTCGTCGCGCAGCGAGGCGACCAGGTGCGTGAGCAACATGCCGGGGTTGGGGGCCCAGTTGCCGTAGTGGCCGCTGTGCAGGGGGCGGCTGGGGCCGTACACCGTCACCTCCAGCCCCGTCACGCCGCGCAACCCGAAGACCACCTGCTGCGCGCCGCTCTGGTGCACCGGGCCGTCGCAGAAGAGCCAGGCGTCGGCCTGCAGCAGCGTCTTGTACTTCTCCAGGATCGCCCTGAGGTGTGACGAACCGGCCTCCTCCTCGCCCTCGAAGAAGAACTTGACGTTGAGCGAGGGGCCCGCGCCGCGCGACTTGAGCGCATCGAGCGCGGTGAGCATCGCGACGATCGACCCCTTGTCATCACTGGCCGACCGGGCATAGATGCGTGACTCGCCGTCCACCCGATCGCCGTCGTTAGGGAAGGGGATCGTCTTTCCCCCCAGGTAGAGCGCCTTGTCGCGCAGCACCGGCGTGAAGGGGCCGCCCCCCTCCCACTGCCTCGGGTCCACCGGCTGCCCGTCGTAGTGCGCGTAGAGGATGATGGTGCGCGTGGCGCCCGGGACCTTGAGCTCGCCGTAGACCGAGGGCGGGCCGCCGGGAACCTCGAGCAACTGCGTGGTGGCGCCGCGTGCGCGCAGCATCTCCATCAGGCGCGCGGCGTTCCGCCGGATGTTCACGCTGTCGCTCGCCACGTTGGGGAGCGAGAGCAGGGCGGAAAACTCCCGCAGGATTGCCGCCTCGCGCCCCTCGCGCCACGTGCGCGCCGCCTCCCGCGCCGCGCGCCCGCTCAGTGCCTGGGCCTGGAGGGTGGCGGGGCGCGTGGCGACGGCGCCGCTGGCCAGCAGGAGGGAAAATCCCACGAGGGCGGG
>CAZVDJ010000118.1:0-9482 GCA_964626245.1 uncultured Gemmatimonadaceae bacterium | reverse complement strand
GGCGCGCGGACGTCGGCCCGATGGTTCGCGACAAAGGGGCAGTCCCCATGAAACGCGACCCTCGCGTGCGCCGTACGGGGGCGGGTCCCTCGCCTCGAGGTCCCATGGCTGGCTCGTTCGGTGCCCTCCCCCTGCGATACGCCTGGCGATCCCTTCGACGAGCACCGGTATTCACCCTCACCGCAACGCTGACGCTCGCGCTCGGCGTTGGCGCCGTGACGGCGATCTTCAGCGTGGTGAACGCGGTGCTGCTGCGGCCGCTGCAACACCCGGAGTCGGAGCGACTCGTCGCCATTGGCCACTCGGCGCCGGGAATCAACATGGGCGAGGTGGGCCAGTCGTTAGGTACCTACTTCACCTACCAGCGGCAGGGGGCAGCCTTCGAGTCGCTGGGCCTGTGGACGGTGGAATCGACCAGCCTGGCCGATCCGGCCGGCGGGGCGCTACCCGAGCGCCTTCGCACGGTGTTGATGACGCCGAGCGTCTTCCCGGTCCTTCGCGCTGCGCCGCTGTACGGCCGCACCTTCACCGAGGACGAGGGGCGGCCGAACGGTGCTGCCGTGGTGATGCTCGCCGAGGATTTCTGGCGTCGCCGGTTTGGCGGCGATCCCGCAATGGTGGGGCGCACCGTGCGGCTCGGAGGGGAGAATCGCGAGGTGGTGGGGATCATGCCGCGGTCGTTCCGGTTTCCGGATGCGCGCACGCAGGCGTGGCTGCCGTTGCGCATGGACCCGGCAGCCACGGAGGCCGGAGGATTCAACTACAACAGCGTTGCGCGACTGGCACCGGCTGTCACGCTGCGTGCGGCACAGGCGGACGCCGAGCGCACGCTGGCGCGCGTCCCCGAGTTCTATCCCACGCTCGCTCCAGGGATGCCGATGGCGGGGGTGATGCAGAGCACTCGGCTGGCGGCGAAGGTGCGTCCGCTCATCGACGACGTGATCGGTCCGTTTGCCCGCGTGCTGTGGGTGGTGGCTGCCACGGCGGGCCTGGTGCTGCTGGTGGCGTGCGCCAACGTGGCCAACCTGCTCCTGGTGCGCGCCGAGGGGCGACAGCGCGAGCTGACGGTTCGCGCGGCGCTGGGGGCCGGCGAGGGGCGAGTGCTCACCTACTTCGTGGGCGAGGGCGTGGTGCTGGCCGCGATCGGCGGTGCGTTAGGCATCGCACTGGCCGTGGCGGGCGTGGCGCTGCTGGTGCGCAATGGACCTGAAGAGCTGCCACGGCTGGCCGAGGTGTCGGTGGATGGCGCGGCGCTGGCGTTCGGGCTGGTCGCCGCGCTGGTGGCGACGCTCCTGGCCACGCTGCTCCCGGCGTGGCGACAGCGGCGCGTGAACCTGGCTGCCATGCTGCGCGAAGGTGGGCGAGCGGGGACGGCCGGGCGCTCGCGGCAACGGTCGCGCAGCGTGCTCGTCGGCGCGCAGGTGGCCATGGCGATGGTGCTCCTGGCGGGGTCGGGGCTGCTGGCGCGCAGCGTGTTGCGGCTGCGTGCGGTGCGACCCGGCTTCGATGCCGCGCAGCTCCTCACCTTCCGGCTGGACCTGCCGCGTTCCACCTACCGCTCCAGTGCCGACGTCGTGCGCTTCCAGCGCGAGCTGCAGGAACGACTGGAGGCGCTTCCCGGCGTGCGTGGGGTAGGGGTGACGTCCAAGCTCCCGTTGATGATCGAGGGGAGCAACCTCAACCCGCTGGTGCGCGAGGATCGTCCGCTGGCCCCCGACCAGCTGCCGCCGCTCGTGACATTGGTGCGCGCCTCGAGCGACTACTTCCAGACAATGGGCATCTCGCTGGTCGCGGGCCGGACGTTCGCGGCCGGCGACGCGCAAAGCCCATACGAGATCCTGATCAGTCGCTACCTCGCCATCGACCAGTGGGGTGATTCCACTGGTGAGCGAGCACTGGGACAGCGGCTCAAGGGGTTGAACGAGGCCATGTACACCGTGGTCGGGGTCGTGGAGACGGTGCTGGACAGTTCCTTGGCAGCGCCGCCCGTCGCGCACGCGTACTTCCCCATCGTGCCGGCAGCGGACACGGGGGCCGACGGCGACCTTGTCTCGCTCTCGACGCTCAGCTTCGTGGTGCGCACGTCGAACGATCCACTGGCACTGGCCACCGCCGCGCGCCGAGTGGTGGCCGAGCTCGATCCCGCTCTCCCCGTCTATCACCTGCGCGCGATGGATGACGTCGTCTCGCAGTCGTATGCGCGCCTCACCTTCACGCTCGTGGTGCTGGCCGTGGCGGCGGGGGCCGCGCTGGTGCTGGGCGCGGTCGGACTGTACGGGGTAATCGCCTACCTCGTGAGCCTGCGCTCGCGAGAGATCGGCGTTCGCATCGCGCTTGGCGCGCAGCCGGGCGCCGTGGGGCGGGCCGTGGCGCGGCAGGGGGTCACGCTCGCACTGGCCGGGGCGGGAGCGGGGCTCGTGCTCTTCCTGCTCACGGCCCGCACGCTCCGCGTCTTCCTGTACGGCATCGAGCCGAGCGACCCGGTCACGCTGGTGGCGGTGACGGCGACCCTTGTCACGGTGGCTGCGGCCGCGAGCTGGTTTCCGGCTCGGCGCGCGGCGCGTATCGACCCGGTGGAGGCGATGCGGGCGGACGCCGGCTAGGGGGCGCGGGCGGGGGACGGAGCTTGGCGGGACCTTGGGGACGGAGGCCAGGGACGGACCTTGGGGACGGAGGCCAGGGACGGACCCCAGGGAGGCCAACGCTTTCCCGCGTCACGTGGTCTCATGAACGCGCGGCCTGCGAAACTCGTGTCTCCATTCCCCGTACTTGGGAAGGGGAGTAGGCCGCCACCCCCCACCCCCACCCCCCACTGGCCGCGACATGCCGAGCAAATCCATGGAGTTGGTGCAGGGGACCGTCGACGTGCTCGTGCTGCGCGCGCTGGTGCTCGGTCCCATGCACGGCTACGCCGTCTCACGCTGGATTCGCGAGCGCAGCGACGGCGCGCTGGACCTCGAGGATGCGCCGCTGTACAAGGCACTGCACCGGCTGGAGGGAGTTGGGGCGGTGGAGGCGGAGTGGGGGACGTCCGAGAACAACCGGCGCGCGCGATTCTACCGACTCACAGCCGGCGGGCGCCGCCTGCTGAGCCAGGAGGAGTCCTCGTGGCGCGACTACGTGGCCGCCGTCTTCAAGGTGCTGGCCCCCGCGTGACGAGGCGCGCATGAACACGCCCGACAGGCGCAACCAGTTCCGGCTCCCGTTCCGCTCCTCGCGCGCCATCGACCGGGATGTGGACGAGGAGCTGGCATTCCACCTCCAGGCGCGCACCGAGGAGTTCATCGCCCAGGGCGTTCCACCAGACGAGGCACGGGCGCGCGCGCTTCGGGCCTTTGGAGACCTGCAGGGAGCGCGGCACGACCTGGGGCGCATCGATCGCCGCACCGAACGCGAACGACACCGGAGGGACGTCATGGACGACTTGCGACAGGACATTGCCTACGCCCTCCGCAAGCTGCGGAGCGCGCCCGCCTTTGCCGCCACGGCCATCCTCACGCTGGCGCTGGGCGTGGGTGCCAACACGGCGATCTTCTCGGTCGTCAACGGCGTCCTCTTTCGCCCGCTCGCGTTCCCCCGACCGGAGCAGCTGTACCAGGTGTGGTCGTCCAATCCGAGCACCGGGATGCTGGAAGGGAGCGTCTCCCCGCTGGACCTCGACGACTGGCGCGCCCAGCGCCAGGTGATCGCCGACATCGGCGGCTACTGGTACGCGTCCAACGGCAGCGGGGTGGACCTGACCGGGCTGGGGACGCCGCAGCGCCTGTCGGCGACGTTCGTGGAACCGGGCTTCTTCAATGCGTTAGGCGTGCAGCCGTCGATCGGGCGCCTTCCGCGCGAGGACGAAATGGTGCGCGGCGGGCGCGACCGCGTCGTCGTGCTCTCGCACGCCTTCTGGCAGCGCCAGTTCGCGGGCGATCCCTCCATCGTGGGCAAGACGCTCACGCTCGGCGGCGAGCCCTACGAAGTGCTCGGCGTCATGCCGAGGGGGTTCCTGTACCCGGCCGAGGACGTGGAGGTGTGGATCCCGTACTCCACCATCCCCGACAGTGCCATCCCGCGGCAGCGCTGGATGCGACTGCTCACCGTGGTGGCGCGCGCGCGGGACGGGGTCACGCAACAGCAGGTGCAGTCGGAGCTGCAGACGGTGGTGTCGCGCCTGGTGCAGGCGCACCCGCAGGAGAACGCCAACTGGACCGGCGTGACGATGCGCCCGCTGCGCGACGCGATCACCGGCAACGTGCGCGTCGGGCTGCTGGTCCTCCTGGGGGCGGTGGGCTTCGTCCTCCTGATGACGTGCGTGAACGTCGCCTCGCTGCTCCTCGCCCGCGCCACGTCGCGCGAGCGGGAGATTGCCGTGCGTGTGGCGCTCGGGGCGGGGCGTGGTCGCGTGGTGCGACAGCTGCTGACCGAGAGTGTCGTGCTGGCCCTGCTGGCCGGCGTTGCCGGGCTGGCCGTGGCGTGGGGCGGCGTGCGCTTCCTGCTGGCCCTCGCCGCCGGCCAGCTGCCGCGCGGGACCGAGGTGGCCATCGACGCGACCACGCTGGCATACGCGTTAGGCATCTCGCTCGTCACGGGCCTCCTCTTCGGTCTCGTGCCCGCGGCACGCTCCACCGCCGGCGACCTGCAGCAGGTCCTGCGCTCGGGCGGACGGGGGCTGGCCGGAGGGGCGGGAAACCGGTTGCGCTACGGGCTGGTGATCAGCGAGGTGGCGCTCTCGATGATGCTGGTGGTGGGGGGCGGGCTCATGGTGCGCTCGTTCCTGTCGCTGCTCCGTGTCGACCCGGGCTTCCGCCCCGAGCAGCTCCTGGTCCTCAACTTCACGCTCGACGCCGACCGCCATCCGAACTACCGCGGCCTATACGCGCAGATGCTGGAGCGCGTCCGTGCCATTCCCGGGGTCATGGCAGCTGGCGGGGTGAAGGATGCGCCCTTCAAGGGGACCGGCGAGCGCTGGCCGTTCGGCCTTCCCGGCATGACGGTACCCGAAGGGCAGGACCCGCCCGCGGCGCAGGTGCTGCATGTTTCCGACGGCTTCTTCAATGCCATCGGTGCCCGCTTGCTCGCTGGGCGCGACTTCTCGACGACCGATCGTGACAGCACCCCGCCGGTGACGATCATCAACGAGGCCTTTGCCCGGCGGTGGTTCCCGGGGGTGGATCCGGTGGGGAGGTCGCTGCAGCTCGGGCCGCGCCCCATCGAGATCATCGGCGTGGTGAATGACATCCGCCAGAAGGCAGTGGCGGAGCCCGCGGAGCCGATGTTCTATGTGCACGTGCAGCAGAATGGCCGCGTGCGCGTGAACCTCGTGGTGCGCACGAGCGGCGAACCGATGACCATGGCGACTGCGGTGCGCAACGCGATCTGGTCGGTGGATCGCGACCAGACGATCACCGACACCTACACCTACCAGGACGCCATGCGCGAGGCCCTCGCGCGGCCCCGCCTGCTCACCGTACTGCTCGGCATCTTTGGCGCCATCGGCCTGGCGCTGGGGGCGCTGGGGTTGTACGGCGTGCTGGCCTTCCTGGTCTCGCAGCGCACGCGCGAGATCGGCGTGCGGCTGGCGCTCGGCGCCCGGCCGGCCGACGTGTTGCGCATGATCGTGTCGCGCGGGCTCGGCCTCACCGCGGTGGGGATCGCGATCGGTGCTGTGCTGGCGCTGGCGCTCGGACGCTTCATGGCCGGTGTGTTGTATGGCGTGGAGCCAAACGATCCGCAGACGATGCTCCTGGTGAGCGTCGTGCTGCTGGCGGCCGCCGCGCTGGCGAGCTGGATTCCGGCACGGCGGGCGTCCAGGGTGGATCCGGCGGTGACGCTGCGCGAGGAGTAGGAGGGCGCCGCCCGAGCGGCAGCGCCTGGGCGGCAGCGCCTGACGAGTGGAGCGGGACGCGGCGTCTCGGTTGCCCCGGGAGCGCGGCGCGCGCGTCAGTAGACGGCGTGCGCGCCGCGGTCGTCTGCCACGTCGCCACGCACGAGCCGCGCGTAGTGGTCCGCCAGCGTCTGCCTGCCAAAGGCCGGCGTCGCGTCGGCGTCGTAGCGCCCCGCCGAGGCGTCCCACACGAGCATCGACTCGGTGGCGTAGTAGTGCCCGATGCGCGCAAGTTCCGCCTTCTCGGCGAGGGGCGGGGCAAGTCTCCCCATCAGGCCCAGCGTTGCTGCGGTCGCACGCAGCATGCCAACCGGGACGTGCCGGAAGCGCGGCGCGCGCCCCACGGCTTCGAAGAGGAGCTCTCCCTGCTCGCGCGGCGTGATCGCGCCCCCCGGACCGCCGATGGGGAGGATGCGATCGTGGCGCTCCGGGTCGGCCACGCATTGCGCGAGAAAGTCGCCCAGGTCATCGTCGCCGATGGGCTTGCAGCGCGTGAGGGCGCCGTCGCCGAAGACGAGGAAGGGCTTGCCCTGCCGCACGCGTTGCAGCTGACCGGAGAGCGACTTGAAGTAGGCGGTGGGGCGCACGATGGTCCAGGTGATCCCGGAACCCATCAACGCCTGCTCGAAGGCGAGCTTGGCGTGCTGGAAGGCGAGCCGGGGCTTCTGCACACAAATCGCCGAGAGCAGTACGAAGTGGCGCGCGCCCGCCTCCCGCGCGGCGTGGAGGACATTGAGGTTCGCCTGGTGGTCGACCGTCCAGGCATCGCGCGGGGCGCCCGTGCGCGAGGCCAGGCAGGAGATCACGGCGTCGAACGGCTCGCCGGAGAAGGCGGCGCGCGCAAGCGAGGACCGGTCGGTCACCTGTCCCGCGAGCACCCTCGCGCCGGAGAGGACGGCATCACCAACGGACTCGTCAGGCGCCACGCCGGTGCCCGGGCCGATGCTGAACTCACGGTGCGGGCGCACGAGACAGGTGACCTCGTGGCCCTGGCGCAGCAGCGCGCGTACGGTCGCGCGCCCGATCGTCCCGGTCGCGCCGACGACCAGGACGCGACGCGAAGGCATGGCCCTCAATGCGGGTGCTTGTGCTGCTCGTAATGCTGCCGCAGCAGGTCCTTGCCGTAGTCGTTGCCGTTCGGCGTGCGCACCACCACGTGGATGTGCTGCCGCATGGGCGCGGCAGCCGGATACAGGTGCCGCAGCCCCGCCGGTCGCTGGTGGTCGAACTCGATCAGGATGACGGGGCTGTGGATGCGGAAGTAGAAGACGGCATCATCGCCCGTTCCGCCGATCCAGGCGAAGTAGGTGGAGTCGAGGTGCGCTTCGACCTCCGTCATGCGCACGCGCGCGTGCGCCTCGCGCATGTTGAAGACGAACATCCCGATGAGGGCCAGCAGTTGCCGCTTCTGCGCCGCGCTGAAGCTGCGTACCGGCACGCCGGCGTAGTCCAGGACGACGTTGTCCTTGAACGCCTCCGTCAGGTTGTTGTTCCCCGTCTTGGAGACGCTGAGCACCGCACGGTCGCGCTGGGCCTCGTCGAGGGCCTTCAGCATGTCCAAGCCGGCCTCCTGCTCTTCCTGCAGGATCGTGATCCCCTTGTGCTTCCCCGACTCGGCGGTCACCGGCTCCGACCCCACGAAGAGCGGAGTCATCACCACCTGGTCGCCGAGCACGAAGTAGTTGACGATCACGTGGTGCCCGTCGAGCTGCCATCCCCAGGGCTCCGTGCCGGATGGGTCGCCCATGATCGTGATCCAGTACAGCCACTCGCCATACTCGCGGAAGTTGTTGTTGTTCAGCTCACCCAGCGTGTGATTGAGCTTCATGATGTCCTGCGTGAGCTTGAGCCCCTTGGCACTCAGCGAGGCGCCGATGAGCGCAAAGGCAGCGGAACGCTGCGCCTCGTTCATGTCGGCGAAGGAGACGCCCTGGCGCACGTAGAAGTGCTGGTTCATCCACTTGCGCCACTCGGGGTCGTCGACGGGGAAGGTCGACTTCGTGCGCTGCTCCGCGCTGAGGCCTGCAAGGAAGGCGCGCGCGGCGGCCACCACCGGCGCCGTGCTCACGCCAGTGGAGCGGATCGGGAAGAGTCCCTCGCGCGCCGTGCCATTGGTCGTGACCCCCTTGAATGCCTCGGCCAGTCCGGCGCGCTCGGCGGCTTCGGACTGCCGCTTCTGGCGAGCGGCCAGCGAGTCGCCCTGCGCTCCAGCAAGGGAGGCGAGGATCGTGGTGGAGGCGACCGCGGCGACGAACGCGCGACACAGCAGCATGACGGAGAGGGTGAAGGGTGGGGCCAAACGTAGCGTGGCAGGCAAGCGCGGCAAGGCGGACGCACGCCGGTAATCAAACGCTTGACGCCATGGGACTGTCCAAACGTGGTCCCGAAGTCTGCCGTCGACCGAGTCCTCCCGAGCCGGAACCAGCGGATGCTCCCCTCCATCCTCGATGACCTTCGGCACGCCCTGCGCGGGATGCGGCGTGCCCCGGGCTTCACCGCCCTCGTCCTGGGCACGCTGACGCTCGGGATCGGCGCCACCGTCGCGATCTTCTCCGTCGTGCGCGGCGTGCTCCTCGAGCCGCTTCCATACGCGAGTCCCGACGAGCTGGTGCGCGTGCAAATGCTGGAGCCATACCGGAGTGTCTCGGAACCCGAGTTCGCCGACTTTCGCCGCGAGGCGCGTTCCTTCGCGAACATGGCGGTCTGGCGGCGCGAACGGTCGGCGCTGACGGGCGGCGGCGCCGACGCCGAGCGCGTGGAGGTCGCGCGCGTGAGTGATGGCTTCTTCGGGGTCCTGCGCACGCCGCCGCTCCTTGGCCGCTCCTTCACCGCCGAGGAGGAGGCGCCTGGCGGCGGCAATGTCGTGATCCTCAGCCACGCGCTCTGGCAGCGTCGCTACGGGAGCGATCCTGCGATCGTGGGACGCCAGTTGACGGTCGACGGCAAGTCGTTCGCGGTCATTGGCGTCATGCCGCAGCGCTTCCGCTCGCCCGAGGAACGCATCGCGATGTGGGTGCCGCTCCGCCTTCGGTACGACTCGCTCTGGGAACGCAACAACCACTACCTGTCGATGCTCGGGCGCCTGGCCCCCGGCGTGGGAGTGGGGCAGGCGCAGGAGGAGCTGCTGGCGCTCGGTCGGCGCTTCACGCGGGACTTTCCGCAGTACTACACGGCCAACGCGCCGCTGCGTCCCACGGTGCAGCTGCTCGGCGAGTCGATGGTGGGGAGGGCGCGTCCGTATCTCGTGGCGCTCCTCGGGGCCGTGGCCTTCGTGCTCCTGATTGCCTGCGTGAACGTCGCCGGCCTGCTCCTGGCGCGCGGCGAGGCGCGGCGCCGTGAGCTGGCGGTGCGCACGGCGCTGGGCGCCTCGCGACGACGCCTCACCCGGCAGGTCCTGACGGAAGCCGTCTTGCAGGCGGTCGTTGGGGGATCGTTCGGCGTCGCGTTGGCCTGGTGGGGGGTGCGGGTGGTGCAGCGCTTTGCCCCTGCCGACCTGCCGCGCGTGGCCGAGATCCGCGTGGATGGAACGGTCCTGGCCTTTGCCGCACTCGTCATCCTCGCCACGGGACTGCTCTTCGGGACCTGGCCCGCGCTTCGGGCGTCGCACGGG
>CAZVDJ010000117.1:0-9485 GCA_964626245.1 uncultured Gemmatimonadaceae bacterium | reverse complement strand
CGTCGCCGCCGCCGTCGGCGCTGCGAGCCCCCGCGGGGGTCGCGAGCCCCGGGGCGGCGCCGGGGAGCGGCCCGGGCGGCGCCCAGTCCAAGCTGCCGCGCACCGCGCCTCGTTATGCGGGGCCCTGGAGCTCCGGGATGGCGCGCGAGTGGGTGAACGTGCGCGCCTCCAACTCGCCGGCCTCGGAGGTGGTGGGGGTCGTCACCCCCAACACGCGCGTGCAACTGGGCGAGTTGCGCGCCGGGTGGCGGCGCGTGCGGTCGGCCGGCGTGGAAGGGTGGGCCGATGCGCGCTACTTCACGAGTGACTCCACCGCTCGCTAGGCAGCTTCACCTGCGGGCACGGCCGCGCCCGCTGACGTTGGCTCCGGCGAGTCGTCTGTAGGGTGACAGCGCCCGGGCGCGATACGCTGTTTCGGGGGGCTCACTCCCGAAGAGATGCCGGGGGTGCTAGACTTCCTGCCACATGACCAATCCAGCAAAACGCCGGAGCCGCCGACCGCGGCGGGCAACTCCGGACCGCCAAATCCCCCAACACTCCTCCGTTCCGACCAGTAGGGAAGCGTACCAGGAAACCCGTCGCTGGCTCCTGGAGCGGCACGGCCCAACGTGCGCGTACTGCGGAGTGACCTCGAACCCGAGGAACATCACGCTCGATCACGTGACCCCACGCAGGGGGCAGACCGCGTACGATCGACGTGACAACCTTGTCCTGGCCTGCAAGCGCTGCAACACTGCCAAGGCGGACAAGCCCTTCCTGATGTACCTCCTGGCGCAGCGTGCCCGCGCGACCAACCTGGCGCGGTTCGGGCAGCACCTGAGCGACGGGATCCTCGACATCGTCCTTCCCCTGGCCGGCGAGTTCACCGCGCCGCCGCCGCGACTGGAGATGCACCCCGGCACGCACGCAGAGCGACCGCTCACGGGACAGTCGGCGCGCGCGCGCGTTCGCTACGGTGGCGACGAAGACGAGGATTCTCCCTACTCCGACTCGCCGTATCGCGCGTCTGCCTGACGAGTTTCGCGCCCTCCCCTGAATCCGGCCCCTGCCAGCAGCACATGGCGGGGGCCTCGTCTTTTTGCGCCCTCGGCCACAAGTTCGCCCGCCATGTGGCCACAATCGTATGACCCACTCGGCTCAACCGTCACGTCGACGCTCGCGGCGGCATTCCCGCTCGTGGTGCTGCTCGGGCTCCTGGCCTGGCATCGGGTGCGGGCGCACTGGGCGGCCGTCGCCGGGTTGGTGGCGGCGCTCCTCGTGGCCGTGCTGGCCGTGGGGATGCCGCCCCGCATGGCAATTGCCGCGGCAGGAATGGGGGCCGCGTACGGGCTCTTCCCCATCGGGTGGATCGTCCTGAACGTGATCTTCCTGTATCGCCTGACGAGCCAGACCGGCTACTTCGCGGCGCTGCAGGGGAGCATCTCGGGCGTCACGGCCGACCGCCGGCTGCAACTCGTGCTCATCGCCTTTTCCTTCGGCGCCTTCTTCGAGGGGGCGGCAGGATTCGGGACGCCCGTGGCGGTGACCGGAGCGCTGCTGATCGGGCTGGGCTTCTCGCCGCTCCAGGCGAGCGGGCTCTCGCTCATCGCCAACACGGCCCCGGTGGCCTATGGGGCGCTCGGGACGCCCATCATCGCGCTGCAGGGCGTGACGGGGATCGACCTGTTGCAGCTGAGCGCGATGGTGGGACGCCAGCTCCCGGTCTTCTCGATCATCGTCCCCTTCTGGCTGCTCGCGGCGTACGCCGGGTGGCGCGGGATGCTGGGCGTGTGGCCGGCGCTCCTGGTCGCGGGGATGGCCTTCGCCGTCCCGCAGTTCCTCGTCTCCAACTACCACGGGCCGTGGCTGGTGGACGTGGTCGCGTCGGTCTGTTCGATGGGGGCGCTGGTGGCGCTGCTGCGCGTCTGGAGCCCGCGTGATGGATGGAGCGGAGATGGGAGGCGGGAGGCGGCGGACGCGAAGACGGAGACCGCGAGCGGGGCACCCTCGACCATCACCGCGGCCCGGGCGTGGGTGCCGTGGATCGTCCTCTCCGTGCTCGTCTTCCTGTGGGGGCTGCCGCAGGTGAAGGGGGCGCTGAATGCGATCTCGGCGCCGGCCGTCCAGGTCCCCGCCTTGCACCTGATGGTGCAGCGGGTTCCGCCCGTGGTGCCGGCGCCGGCGGCCGAGGGGGCGGTGTACACGCTCAACTGGCTCTCCGCCACCGGGTCGGCGATCTGGCTGGCGGCGATGGCCAGCGGGCTGCTGATGGGATTCTCACCCCGCGCGCTGGCCCGCGAGTACCTGGTGACGCTGCGCGTGGTGCGCACCTCGCTCCTCACCATCAGCGCGATGCTCGCGCTGGGCTACGTCTCGCGCTACTCGGGAACGGACGCGATCCTGGGACTGGCCTTTGCCCGCACGGGATGGTGGTACCCGTTCTTCGGCGCCATGCTGGGGTGGCTTGGCGTGGCGCTCACGGGGTCGGACACCTCGTCCAACGTGCTGTTCGGCAGCCTGCAGACGCTGACCGCGCAGCAGGTCGGGGTGAGCCCCACGCTCATGGCGGCCGCCAACTCGTCAGGCGGCGTGATGGGAAAGATGATCGATGCCCAGAGCATCGTGGTGGCCAGCACGGCGACGCGCTGGTACGGACAGGAGGGACGCATCCTGCGCTTCGTGTTCTGGCACAGCCTGGTGCTCGCCTCGCTGGTGGGCGCGTGGATCATGCTGCAGGCCTACGTGCCACCGTTCACGCGCATGGTGGTCGAGCAGCTCACGCATCATCCCCCGTTGCCATGAAAGTGTCGCAGCTCATCCACGCCGTCGACGCGCACGCCGAGGGCGAGCACGGCCGGGTCATCACCGGGGGAGTGGTGGGAGTCCCGGGGAACTCGATCTTCGAGAAGATGGTCTGGCTCCGCACGCACGGCGACGCGCTGCGCCGGCGCATGCTGCGCGAGCCTCGCGGCTACCCGGCCGCCAACTGCAACCTGATCCTCCCGCCGTGTCACCCCGACGCCGACGCCGGCTTCGTGATCATGGAGCACGTGGAGTACCCGGGGATGTCCGGGACCAACACGATGTGCGTGGTGACGGTGTTGCTGGAGACGGGGATGCTCCCGATGCACGAGCCGGTCACCGAGCTCACGCTCGAGGCGCCAGCCGGGCTCATTCGCGTGCGCGCCGACTGCGCCAATGGCAAGGTGACGCGCGTGACGTTTCGCAACGTGCCCGCGTTCGCCACCCACCTGGATGCCCGCGTCGAGGTGCCGCACCTGGGGACGGTGCTGGTGGACGTGGCGTACGGCGGGATGTTCTACGCCATCGCCGACGCCGCCCAGTTCGGCTTGCGGCTGACGGCTGACGAGGGGGGCGACATCGTGCGCATCGGGGAGATGGTCAAGGCCGCCGCGCGCGAGCAGTTGCCGGTGGTGCACCCCGAACAGCCCGACTTCGACGGCATCACCATTGCCCAGCTGTCGGGTCCGCCCCTGGGCGACGAGGGCGACTGGCGCAACGCGGTGGTGGTCTCCACCGGGACGCTGGACTGGAACCGCCCCTCCACCTGGACGGGGGCGATCGACCGATCGCCCTGCGGGACGGGAACGAGCGCGAAGATGGCCACCCTGCACGCGCGCGGCCGGCTGGCCCTGGGCGCCGACTTCCGGCACGCCGGCGTGCTGGGAACGACCTTCACCGGACGGCTGGTGGAGGAGACGCAGGTGGGCCCCTATCGGGCGGTGGTCCCGACCATCAGTGGACAGGCCTGGATCACGGGGATGGCGACCGACGTCCTGGATCCGACCGACCCGTTTCCGGAGGGGTACACGGTCGGCGATATCTGGTAGCGACGTCCAGCGCAGGGTGGCGTGGTCATGTTTCGCGGCGCACTGGTCGAGACTGGCAGGGAAGGTCCTCGTGACGATTCCCGTCCTCCTTTCCGCCTGCGTCGCCGTCCTGCTGCTGGGGCTTGGCATCCTGCTGCTCGCCGTGGCGCGCGCGCCGGGATGGCACAACGCGCGCGTTTTTGCCGTGATCACGCTCAGCGCGGCGTGCTACAGCGTGGGAAACCTCACGACCGCGTGGTACCCGCTGTCGGACGAGCTGCGGCTGGCCGGCATGCGCGTGTCGTTCCTGTCGGCGTCGGTCTTTGCGGCGGGGTGGCTGCTGCGCGCCTTTGGCGAGCGATCGCGCTCGATGTTCGCTGTTCCGCCGTGGGTGAAGGGGGGGGCCATCGCGATGGTCGTCAGCGGGGTGATCGCGATCGTGTATCCCCGGCCGTACGTCGACGGGACGTTCACCGACCTGACGGTCGAGTGGGCCCACGCCCGATATCGCTTCGCGACACTCACCACGCTGGGGAGCGTGGTGGCATTCCTGTACCTGGCCAGCGTGGCGGTCACGTGCACCCGGCTTCTCTCGAAGCGCCATGCGCAGGGACGGCTGCGGTGGGAGTACGCGGCGAGCTTCCTCCTGTTCTTCACGGCGTGCGCGGTGGAGGTCCTGGTCACGACGCGCGTGATCGAGTTTCCCTTTGTCGCCGACGTCGGCTTTCTGGCGTTGGTCCTCCCCATGGCCGCGGAGACGGTGCGGCGCTTCATCGATGCCGCGCGCGAGCTGGCGGAATCGAAGACACAGCTGACGCAGGAGGTGGAGCTGCGCACGCACGAACGTGATGAGGCGCACACGGCGTGGCTGGAAGCGGAGCGCAGCGCCGCGATGGGGCGACTGGCGGCGGGCGTGGGGCACGAGATCAACAACCCGCTCGCCTACCTTCGCCTGAACCTGGAGTTGCTGGGCGAGTGGGGACGCTCGCAGTCGGCGCCGCCGGAGTTTCACGAGTCGGTCGAAAGCGCGCTGGATGGGGCGGATCGCATCCGACGCGTGATCGACGCCCTGCGCGCCTACTCGCGCCCGGGGACGGGAGAGATGGCGCCCGTCTCGCCGCAGGCGGTGACGCAGGCCGCGATCGGGATCACGGCGCACCAGCTGCGCCACGTGGGGCCGGTGCAGCTGGAGTTGCAGCCGGCGCCGACGGTGATGGGCGAGGAGGCGAAGCTGGTGCAGGTGATGACCAACCTGCTCTGCAACGCGGGGCAGGCGATCTCCGAGGGACAGACGGGGCGACCGGGGGCGATCCACGTGCGCGTGGGGACGGCGAGCGACGGACGCGCCTTCATCGAGGTGCGCGACAACGGGCCCGGCATTCCGCGCGATGACCTGCGGCGACTGACGCAGCCATACTTCACCACGCGCGCCGGTGCCGGGGCGATGGGGCTGGGGCTCTTCCTGGCCCGCGGTGTGGTGGAGCAGCACCGCGGCACGCTCGAGATCGACAGTGCGCTTGGTGTGGGGACGCGGGTGCGCGTCCTGCTGCCGCCGGTGGGGGCGGCCCCGAGGGTCCCTGGCGCGGCGGTGACGTCGCTGGTGGTCCGCACGCCGAGCATGCCGATTCCCATGACGCGCGTCAGCACAACCCCGGCACGAGGCGAGGCGGTGGTGCGTTAGCTTGTGGCGGCCGGGCGCGCCGTTGCGCCCGGCTTGCGTGCGGCGTTGCAGCCGCACGTCACGCCCTCCCGCCGCCCCCGATGTCTGCCGCCACTTCCTATCCGCGCGACCGGATCCGCATCACGCTGCTCGAGAACATCCACCCAGCGGCCCGCGAGGCGCTGGTGGAGGCCGGCTACACCGTCGAACTGATCCCCCGCGCGCTTGACGGCGCGGAGCTGAACGAGGCCGTCGCGTCATCGCACATCCTGGGGGTGCGGTCGCGGACCAAGGTGCGCGGGGCGCAGCTGGAGCAGGCGTCGCGCCTGCTGGCGATCGGTTGTTTCTCGGTGGGAACGGACCAGGTGGCGATCCAGGACGCGGCCCACGCCGGGATCCCCGTATTCAACGCCCCGCACGCCTCCACGCGCTCGGTGGCCGAGCTCACGATGGGGAACATCATCGCGCTGGCGCGCCGGGTGGGGGACAAGAACACCAAGCTGCACCGCGGCGAATGGGACAAGTCGCTGGCCGGCGCACACGAGGTGCGCGGTCGCTCGTTAGGGATCGTGGGCTACGGGCACATCGGGCAGCAAGTGGGGATCCTGGCCGAGGCATTCGGGATGCGCGTGTCGTTCCACGACATCCAGAAGAAGCTCCCCCTGGGGCTTGCCCGCGCGGTGTCGACGCTGGACGCGCTGCTGGAGCAGTCGGACTTTGTCTCGCTGCACGTGCCCGACACGCCGCGCACGCGGTCGATGATCGGGGCCGCGCAGCTGGAGCGCATGCCCCGCGGGAGCTACCTGATCAACCTCTCGCGCGGCAGCGTGGTGGACGTGGAGGCGTTGCGCGCGGCGCTGCGTACCGAGCACCTGGCCGGGGCGGCGCTCGACGTCTTTCCCGCCGAGCCTGCCCCGACCAACGCCGCGTTCGATGTCGGCTTCGGCGACCTGCCCAACGTGATCCTCACGCCGCACGTCGGGGGGAACACGGAGGAAGCCCAGCGCAACATCGGGATCGAGGTCGCACACTCCTTCATCAGCTTCATCGACCGTGGTTCGACGGAAGGGGCGGTGAACTTTCCCCACGTGAACCTCCCGTGGATACCGGACACGCACCGCATCCTCAACATCCATCGGAACGTGCCGGGGGCACTGGCCGAGGTGAACCGGATCGTGAGCGAGGTGGGGGCGAACATCGAGGCGCAGCAGCTGGCCACCACGCGAGACGTCGGCTACCTGGTCATGGACGTGAACAAGGAGCTGTCGGACGAGGTGAACGCCCGGATCGCCGCGCTTCCCATGAGTATTCGGACGCGGATCCTGTACTGAGAAGCACGCCGCATCGCGCAAACGCTATGTGAACGCTCCTGAAGAGCGGTGGGGACTTAGGTGGGGGACGGACCCCGACTGGAGTTGGCGGGGATCGGAGCCGTGAGCCGCGGGGTGCAGGCCGGCCCACGGGCGCTAGACGCCATCGCTGGAGCGAAACATCTCGTATGCGCTATGTGCATCGGTCTCATCCTTCGCCCGGATGACCGAGCGCTGGCGCTAGACGGGCGACGGGTCGCGAAGTCGCCGAGAGAGCTTCAGCCAGCGCGCCGTCGCGTAGAGGACCGTTGCCACCCCGGCGAACCACCACAGGGTGTTCAGGTATCCCGCGCGCTCGGCGTACTCCCGGTAGCGCAGCGTGTCGGCAACCATGAGCACGATGGCGCCGCCGAGCCAGGCGTAGGTGCTGCCGTATTCCTTGAGGATCACGCGTCGCCAGTTGAACGGGATTCCAGCCAGCGACTGTGAAAGCCCGGTGAGCCGCGGGATCCAGCGCGGGACGTCGCGGCGGTAGGCGTCGTACGCCGGGCCGAACTTGCCGCGCAGGAAGTCCTCCTCGGCGGCGACGATGGCGATGTAGCCGATGAGGAAGAAGGGGACGCCGATGGCGTACACCCAGGGGCTGTTGTGCACCAGGAAGAGTCCCAGCAGGACCAGGATGTTGCCGAGGTAGAGCGGGTTGCGGGAGTGTGCGAAGAAGCCGCTGGTGACCAGGTCCTCCGCATAGACGCGCTGATGCTTGCCACCGCGCACGATGTACTTGTAGCCGATGACGGCGACCCGCAGCGCCTGTCCGAGCAGCGCGACCAATAGTCCGGCGAGGTCGAGCACGTTGTCGGCGCGCTCGCTGCCGTTAGGCCAGACGGGACGGAAGGCGAAGAAGAGCGCGAGCAGGACGACGGGGAAGATCGTGTTGCGCCAGTGGAACATGAGGTTCCCGTAGCGCACGAGGAGGGGTTGGGACGGCGTGCTCACTTGACGGCGATCATCCCACAGAAGTTGTACCAGCGGAAGAAGACCTGGAACTTCGAGTAGCCCGCGTTGAGGAGGAGGTCGCGGTTCTCCTCGAGCCGGTAGGGGATGAGGACGTTCTCCAGCGCCTCGCGCTTCTGCGAGATCTCCAACTCCGAATAGCCGTGGCGGCGCTTCATCTCGTGGTAGTAGCCGATGAAGAGGCGGTTGAACAGGGTGTCGGACTCGGTGAGCTTCTCGACGAGGATGAGGCAACCCTGGTCGCGGGTCCCCTCGCAGATGGTGCGGACCAGCCGCTCGCGGTGCAGGGGGCGCACGAACTGCAGCGTGAGCATGAGGATCGCGACCGAGGCGTTGTCGATGCCTTGCAGATCGTGCAGGTCGGCCTGTCGCAGCTCGAGCGAGCGCCCGGAAGTGCGCACTGCCAGCTTCTGGCGCGCCTTGTCGAGCATCTGCGGCGAGTTGTCGACGCCGACGAAGCGCACATCGGGGTGGACGAGGGGGTGCAGGAGGGCGAGCGACGTTCCGGTCGAGCACCCCAGGTCGTACAGACTGGAGCCGGGGACCGCGAAGTCGGCCGCCAGCTCTCCGATCATCCGCTGCAACTCCCCGTAGAAGGGGACCGAACGGTCGACCATGTCGTCGAAGACGTTCGCGGTGCGCGCGTCGAAGACGAAGTCGGTGGCGCGGGGGACGGGATCGGCGAAGATCTGGTCCACGGGAGGGGGCGCGGACGGGGGCGCCGGAGGGGAGGCGGCGTCCTTGCCCGACGTGTTCGGCGCCGTGGAGCGCGGGGCGTCGTGGTCGGCGCGGGGGGCGATGTCGGTCATGCAGTCGGCATTGGGGAGTGGGCGCCCATCGAGCGGCGGCCAATCTCGTGGCTCCGGTTCACCGGCACAAGCTGGGCGAGCGAGATGAACGGGGGGTGAGGCGCAGTCCGAGCGGTCCGCCACCGCAGGGTTGCGGTGCGCCGGCGGCGTCGCCTAACCTGCAGCCATGCGACCCATTGCCCCCGCCCGCGAGTATGACGTTCCCGTCCTCGCCGAACTCAATAACCGCTTCTCTCCCGAGGGGCTGACGCTCCCCCGGTCAGACTCCTTCGTGGAGGCGCACCTGGACGACTACCGCGTGATTCGCGACGACGACGGACACGTGGTCGGGTGCGTCTGCATCGACGAGTACTCGCCCTCGCTCGTGGAGCTGGTCTCGCTGGCCGTGGATCCGTCCCAGCAGGGGCGCGGGTTGGGGGCGCAGTTGATCAAGGCGGCGGTGACGCTGGCGCGCAAGCGAGGCTACCCGGAGATCTTCGCGGTCTCGTTCTCCGACAACCTGTTCAAGCGGTGCGGTTTCCACTTCCAGGACATCGAGAAGTACCCGGAAAAGAAGCGCCGCTACGACAAGGTCTCGACCGACGAGTGGACGATCGGCCACAAGCACTGCTTCGCGATGTCGCTCGACGGAACGCCGCCGTGAGCGAGGCAGGGCGCGACGGAGCGCGCGAGGCAGGGAGCGATGCCGGGCGCGCCGCCCCGAAGGGGATGGACGAGTATTCCGAGGTGCTCGGCATGACGCCGCGCGAGCACGAGCGCCGCATGCGGAAGTGGTACGTCCTTCTTGCGATCGTCGGCTTCTTCGGCGTCTTCGGCGAGGGGATCCTGGTGATGCTTTCGAAGCGCCGTCACGAGCAGGACGCGCGTCAGGCCGCCGGGACTC
>CAZVDJ010000116.1:0-9492 GCA_964626245.1 uncultured Gemmatimonadaceae bacterium | reverse complement strand
GGGTCGACTCGCTTCCCATCGCCCTCTTCATCGCCGTCTTCACCGGCATCGTGCTCGCGTTGCTGGCGAGCTATTCCTTCACCGGCGCGGTCCCGCTCTATTTTGTCGGGACGCTGGTGGAGAAGACGATCACGATGGAGCTCGCCCCGGTCCTCACCGGGCTGGCGCTGGCCGGGCGCGTCGGGGCCAACATCGCGGCGGAACTCGGGACGATGCGCGTGACGGAGCAGATCGACGCGCTCGAGACGCTGACGTATGATCCCTTCGCCTTCCTCGTCGTCCCTCGCGTCCTGGCGGGGACGGTGATGTTCCCGGTCGTGGTCGGGCTGGCGATGGTGGTGGGGGTGGCCGCCGGCTGGATGGCGTCCGTCCTCCTGCTCGAACTCTCCACCCATGACTTCATGCGCGGTGTGCGGCTCTTCTTCCTCGAGTTCGACGTGCGGTACGGCCTGGTGAAGTCGGCGTCGTTCGGCGCCGCCGTCACGCTCATCGGGTCGCTGCACGGGATGCAGGCGCAGGGCGGGGCGCAGGGGGTGGGGCGCGCGGCGACCAACGCGGTGGTCTACTCGGCCGTCATGATCCTCGTGCTCGATGCCTTCTGGGCGGTGGTCTGGCTCCTGGGACGGCAGGCATGAGGCGCACCAACGACTTCCTGGTGGGGCTCACCGTCCTCGCGGCGGCGGCCATCCTCACGGTCGCCGTGCTGTGGGTGCAGCAGGCGGACGTGGGGCAGAAGCGCCGGGCGGTGGTCGCGCGCTTTCGCGATGTAGGCAACGTGCGCGTGGGGGCACAGGTCGTGATCCGCGGCGTGCGTTCGGGTCGCATCGAGGCGCTGGAGCTTGCGCCCGGCGGCTGGGTGGAGGCGCGCCTGGCGCTCGAGCCGACCGCCGAGATGCCGCAGAACCCGGTCGTCCTGCTCAACGAGTCGTCGCTCTTCGGCGAGTGGCAGGCCACCATCCTCTCGCGCGACGCCCTGCCGCGCGACGAGAACGTGACGCGCCAGATCACGGAGGCGGCGCAGGGGGGCGGCGACCGGCTCCCCGGGGCCACGCTCCCCGACATCGCGCAGCTGACGGCGGTGGCCGGGCGCATTGCCGGCGACGTGGCCTCGGTCGCGGAGCGCTTCGAGGTGGCCTTCGACGACCGCGCCGCGCGAGAGCTGCGCGCCTCCATCCGCAACTTCTCCGACCTGTCGGCGCAGCTCGCGCAGACGGTGCGAGAG
Organism: uncultured Gemmatimonadaceae bacterium; assembly: GCA_964626245.1. Taxonomy (GTDB): domain Bacteria; phylum Gemmatimonadota; class Gemmatimonadetes; order Gemmatimonadales; family Gemmatimonadaceae; genus SCN-70-22. The sequence continues at coordinate 8,270 of CAZVDJ010000116.1, read as the reverse complement.
CAGTCGCGCAACATGACGACCATGTCGAGCCAGGTGCGCGAGGGCGTGAACTCCCTCGTCTCGGCCTCGGCCGACATCAAGGCGATCTCCACGCGATTCGACTCGTCCACCGCGCGCGGCGAGATCCGCAACATCGTGCAGGACGCGGCCAGCGCCGCCCGCGAGCTGCGCGAGGCGAGCCGCCGCCTGCTGGAGATCTCGGGCCGGCTGGGGGCGTCGGAGGAACGGTTGCACCACTTCATCGCCAGCAGCGACTCGGTGATGGGGAAGATCAACCGCGGCGATGGGTCGCTCGGTCTGCTGGTGAATGACCCCTCGCTCTACCGCAGCACCGACTCCACCATGCGCGAGCTGCAGGCGCTCATCGTCGACATGCGGCGCAATCCCAAGAAGTACGTGAACGTCCGGATCTTCTGAATCTCCCGCGCGACGCGTCGTGAATCGTTCGTGGCTCACCCCCAACCGGATCGTCCTGCTCCTCGCCCTGGCGGTATTGGTGGTCGCGGGCGGGCTGCTGCTCGCGCAGGCGGCGCTGGCCAGCGAGGGGACACGCGGGGGGATGCGGCGCGTCGCCTTCGTCCTGGCCTTCGTCGCCGCCGCGATCGCGCTCCTCGGTGCGTGGCTGCTGTCGCGTGAGCTCGAGCGCCGGCTGGAGGTGGAGGGAGAACTCCGTGCCTCGCGCGCCAAGTTCGAGGGGATCCTCGCCATCGCCGTCGACGCGATCATCACGGTCGACGAGCAGCAACGCATCCTGCACTTCAATCACGGGGCGGAGCAGCTCTTCGGATACCCCGAGCGCGACGTCGTCGGCGAGCCGCTCGCGCGACTGCTCCCCGCGCGCTACCGCGACGCACATGCGCATCATGTGATCGACTTCGGCCGCGGCGCCGATGTGGCGCGCCGCATGGGGGAACGGCGTGCGATCTATGGCCTCAAGCGGGACGGCACGGAGTTCCCCGCCGAGGCCTCCATCTCGCGGCTCGAGCTGCCAGGGGGACGACTCTTCACCGTCGTCCTGCGCGACATCTCGGAGCGACTGCGCGCCGTGGAGCACCAGCGCTTCCTTGCACGTGCCGGTGCCGTGCTCGCCACGTCGCTGGACTACGAGTCGACGCTGCGCAGCGTGGCACACCTGGCCATCCCGCACCTGGCCGATTGCTGCGTCCTGGCGGTGAGCGAGGGGAGCGACGGCGCGGATTGGGTGCGCACCCTCGTCTCCGTGCACGACGATCCCGCGCGCACGCGCGTGCTGCGCGCGCTGGAGCGCCGGCGCCTCGAGGCGGCGCGCGCGCCGTTCGCGGCCGGTGCCGTCCTTGCCAATGGACGGCGTGTCGCGCCGCGCCGGCTGCAACCGGGATGGACGCGCGAGGACGTGAGCGATCCATCGATGTCCGCCGACCTCGAGGCGCTCGGCGTGCACGCCTATGTCACGCTGCCGCTGGTGGCGCGCGACCGGGTGCTCGGGGCGCTCACCCTCGTGGCCACCGACGCCGTGCGCCAGTTCGACGAGGCCGACCTCGCCGTCGCGGACGAGCTCTCGCATCGCGCGGCCTTCGCGATGGAGAACGCCTGGCTCTACCAGGAGGCGCAGCGCGCCTCGCAGGCGCGCGACGAAATCCTCGGTGTCGTGTCGCACGACCTGCGCAACCCGCTGAGCGCCATCTCCATGTGCGCGCGCGTGCTCCTGGAGAGTCCGCCGGCGCACGCGAACGACCGGCACGAACTCGTCGAGGCGATCTTCGAGTCCACACACCTGATGCAGCGCCTGATCCAGGACTTGCTGGACGTCTCCACCATCGAGTCCGGTCACCTCAAGGTCTACCCGCGCCGCGAGTCGCTGGCCCGCATCGTGGACTCGGCCATCACCATGGTGCGCGAGGGGGCGATGGAACGCGGGGTGCGGGTGTACAGCACCGTGCCGGCGGAGTTGCCCTTGGTGGAAGTGGACAGCCAGCGCCTGGAGCAGGTGCTGGCCAACCTGGTCGGGAACGCCGTCAAGTTCACGGAACGCGGGGGAACGGTGGCGGTGGAGGCGACGGCGAGCGACGGCAACGTTCGCGTCTGGGTGCGCGACAGCGGCGTGGGGATTCCGCCGGAACACCTCCCGCACATCTTCGACCGCTACTGGCACGCCCGCCGCCAGTCTCGCACGGTCGGGACCGGGCTGGGGCTGGCGATCGCCCGCGGGATCGTCGAGGCCCACGGGGGATCGATCGGGGTGGAGAGTACCCTTGGGATGGGGACGACATTCACCTTCACCCTCCCGTTCGCCGCGGGAACCGTCTCCGATACGGCCGGCGTTATATAAGAAAAGCATCCAAAGTGGAGCAGATACTTCCAATTGTCTTTTGCCAACGCGCTGGCTAGCCTTCGCGCGCCGACACACGACACGTGAGCGCGCCCAACGGCGAGCCGGTGCGTGACATCACCCGACATTCCGCAGCATGTTGACGCGTCAGGCCCTGGCCGTGACCGCGGCCGTTGGCCGTGCCCTGCGACATCCGATCGATCCGAACCGTGCCGCGGAGGCGCGCCGCCGCCGTGCGCCGCTGGCGCCATCGGCCACCGCGCTTGCCGAGCACGTCATCGAGGTGGGGCGCGAGCACCATCTGACCTACCTGCGCCGGCGCGGCGGGTGGCGCGAGCTCGAGTCGCTGCTGCGCGGGGGGACGCTCCCCGTGGTGCTCGTGGTCGGGACCCGACCCGACTTCACCGTGCTGGTGATCGACCGCCTGGAGGGAGAGGCGGTCGCCGGCGTACAGGTGGACGCCGAGGCGCAGGAGTCGGTGATCGGCAGCCTCTCGTTCGCCGCGCTGGAGGCGCGGCTGGCGGGGCAGGTGGTGGACCTGCTCGTCCCCGTGGCCGTGGCGCCGGTGGTCAGCGACGAGGCGGAGGTCGCGGCCGGGACGGTGGACCATGAGCATCCGCGGCCGTGGCCGCGCCTGATGCAGCTGCTGGGACACGAAAAGCGGCTGGTCACCTTCGTCTACCTCTACGCTGCGCTGGCCGGGCTCTTCTCGCTCGCGCTCCCGCTCGGCGTGCAGGCGATCATCGGGCTGGTGGCCGGTGGGATGCTCATCCAGCCCGTCATCCTGCTGATCGCCTTCGTGATCGCGGGAACGCTGGCCAACGGCGGGCTGCAGATCATGCAGCTGTCGGTGGTGGAGACCGTGCAGCAGCGCGTCTTCGCGCGCTACGCGTTCGAGATCGGCGCGCGCATGTCGCGGTTGCGGCTCGACTCGGTGGGCGAGGTGGACCTGCCCGAGCTGATGAACCGCTTCTTCGAGATCAAGATGATCCAGAAGGCGCTCTCGAAGATCCTCACCGACTGGGTCGCCGCGCTCCTGCAGGTGCTCTTTGGCGTCATCCTGCTCACCTTCTATCACCCGCTCTTTGCCCTCCTGGGGCTGCTCCTGGTGGGGACGCTGGGGGCGATCTTCCGCTGGTCGGGACCGCGCGGGCTGGAGACCTCGCTGCAGGAGTCCGGCTACAAGTACCGGGTGGCGCACTGGCTGCAGGAGCTGTCGCGCCACCTGGTGGCCTTCAAGTTCGCGGGACGCGGCGAGCTCCCCATCGAGCGGCTCGATCGCGAGGTGACGGGCTACCTGGCCTACCGTCAGGCGCACTTCCGCGTCCTGGTCCAGCAATCGTGGGCCTTCGTGGTGTTCAAGACGATCATCAGCGGCGGTATCCTGATCCTCGGCTGCGTGCTGGTGGTGAACCGGTCCATCACCCTGGGGCAGTTCGTCGCCTCGGAGCTGGTCATCGTCTCGGTCCTGCTGGCGGTGGAGAAGGCGATCCTCGGGCTCGCCGACTTCTACGACCTGCTCACCGCCGTGGAGAAGGCCGGGCACATCACCGACCTCCCGCTGGAGAAGGGGAGCGGGCTCGTCCCCCCGCCCGTGGCCGAATCGAACGGCCTGCGCCTGGAGCTGCGTGGACTGAGCTTCACCTACGAGGGCGCTGAGGCGCCCGTCCTCCGGGACGTCACCCTGGTGGCCCAGCCGGGCGAGCACGTCGCCGTCACCGGCGTGCAGGGCGCCGGCGAGTCCACCCTGCTTTCGGTGATTGGGGGGATCTTCGAGTCGTACACGGGCGCCATCACCTACGACCACGTCTCGCTGCGCGAGATGGACCGCGCGCGTGCCCGGGAGCTGGTGGCGCACGCCACCACCGACGTGGCGCTGTTCGAGGGGACCATCGAGGAGAACGTCGCGATGGGGCGCTCCTGGGTGCGCACCGAGGACGTCCTCGAGGCCGTGGCCACGGTGGGGCTCCTGGAATGGCTGCAGGCGCAACCCGAGGGGCTGCAGACGCCCATCCAGTCGATGGGGCGCGGGCTCCCGACACAGGCGGCGCGCAAGGTGGAACTGGCGCGCGCCCTCGCCGGCCGGCCACGCCTCCTCCTCCTGGACGACGTGCTCGACGTCCTCGACCCGCGGGTCAAGCGCGACCTGCTCGCGCGACTCCTGCGGCCCGGCACGCCGTGGACGGTGGTCGCGGTCACGCACGACACGGAGGTCATGGCGGCCTGCGATCGCGTGGTCGTGCTGCGCGACGGCGCGGTGGCGTGCGACGGCCCGTTCGCCACGCTGCGCCAGGACGATCCCTACTTCCGCCAGCTGCTGGTGAAGTGATGCGTGATCACCCGCCTCTGCGCGACCTGGCCATCCCGCCGCTGAGTGCCGCCCGGCTGCTCAATGGCGCCGACCGGCACGACCAGTTCTCCCGCATCGTGCTGGCACTGGCGGTGGTCCTCCTCGTCGTCCTCTTCCTCCCCTGGCAGCAGAACGTGCAGGGGAAGGGGAGCGTCACCGCGCTGCGACCGCAGGATCGCCCGCAGGTCGTCCCCACGGTCATCGCCGGGCGCATCGAGCGCTGGCACGTGGCCGAAGGGCAGTACGTGACCCGGGGGACGCTCCTGGTCGAGATCTCGGAAGTGAAGGAGGCCTACCTCGATCCCAACACGCTGCTGCGCTATCGCGAGCAGCGCGACGCCAAGCAGTCGGCGGTGTCGGCCAAGCGGGCCAAGGTGTCGGCACTCGGCCGCCAGGTGCAAGCGCTGGAGCAGTCGCGCGTCTTCGGGCTGGCCAAGGCGCGCGCCAAGGTGGCGCTGTACGAGGCGGCCGTCTCGGCGGCCGTGACCGATTCGCTGGTCGCCGACCGGCAGCTGCAGCGCAACCAGCAGCTCCTGGTCGAGGGGCTCAAGTCGCGTGCGGAGCTCGAGGCCTACCTGACCAAGGCGCAGTCGGCCAATGCCAAGCTGGTGGAAAAACGGCAGGAGCTGGCGGCCGCCCGCGTGGAGCTGGACGGCGTGGTGGCCGAGTACGAGGAGAAGATCGCCAAGGCCACCGCCGACCTGAACGCGACGCGCGCCGAGATCGGGGAGGGGATGGGCGAGGTGTCCAAGCTCGAGAACCAGGTGGCCGCGCTGGAGATCCGGAATGGGCTGTACCGGATCGTCGCGCCGCAGGATGGCTACGTGGTGCGCGCGCAGCGCCCGGGGATTGGCGAGCAGCTCAAGGAGGGCGACCCGGTGGTGACGATCATGCCGGCCGATCCGCAGCAGGCGGTGGAGCTGTATGTGCGGCCCATGGACGTCCCGCTCCTCCGCACCGGGCGCAAGGTACGGCTGCAATTCGACGGATGGCCCGCGCTGCAATTCTCCGGTTGGCCAAGCGTGGCGGTGGGGACGTTCGGTGGCCAGATCGCCGCCATCGACCTCACGGCGAGCACCGACGGAAGCTACCGGATCCTGGTGGTGCCCGACCCCGACGACGAGCCGTGGCCCCGCCAGGTGCGCGTCGGCTCGGGCGTGCTGGGGTGGGCCATGCTGGACACGGTGCGCGTCTGGTTCGAGCTCTGGCGGCAGCTCAACGGCTTTCCACCCAGCGTGTCGCCGGGCGATCCGGCGGCGCTCTCGCCGGTGACGGGAAAGAAATGAGCACCGTGCTCGGACTGCTCGTGGGCACGCTCCTGGCGCAGGGTGTTCCCGTTGGCGCGCCGGACAGCGTGCGCACGCTCACCTTCGACGAGTTCTATCGCGTGGTGGCGACGCATCATCCGGTGGTGCGGCAGGCGCGCCTGCTGGAGGAGATCGCCGACGCGGAGGTGCGGCAGGCGCGCGGCGCCTTCGACCCCACCGTCACCGCCGAATGGGACCGCAAGACGCTCGCGGGGACGCGATACTTCGACTACGCCGAGGCCTCGCTCAAGATTCCCACGCCGTTAGGCGCCGACATCAAGCTCGGCTACGAGCGCAGCGACGGGCGCTACATCAATCCCGATCGACGCACCCCGTCCGGGGGGCTGCTCTCGGCGGGGATCAGCGTTCCCATCGGGCAGCGGATGGTGACGGACGAGCGCCGCAATGCGCTGGCCCAGGCGCGCGCACTTCGCGACTACGCCGCGGGCGAGCGCACGGCGCAGGTGAACAAGTTCCTCCTCAGCGCGGCCAAGCTCTACGGCGAGTGGTACGAGGCACACCGGCGTGCGCGCCTGACCGAGGGGGCGGTGGCGCTGGCCGACTTCCGGCTGCGGGCGGTGCGCTCCCGCGTGCTGCAGGGAGATGCCGCCGCCATCGACACCATCGAGGCGCGGCTGGAGTTGCAGCGTCGCACCGTGCAGCAGCTCGAGGCGGTGGCGGACTTCCGCAATGCCTCGATCGTGATCGAAGGACTGCTCTGGGATCGCGACGGGCGTCCGGCGCCGCTCGACAGCGGCGCCATTCCGTCGTTGGACGGCCTGCAGGCCCGACCGGTCGATTCGACGCTCGTGGCATCGTGGCGCGCCATCGCCGAGCAGCGCCATCCCGCCGTGCGAAAGGCGGTGGCGAAGGTCCGCCAGTCGGAGTCGGAGCAGCGGTTCGTACGGCAGCAGCGGTGGGTGCCGGCGGCCGAGCTCACCGTCGCGCCCATCGGCGACGCGTCGGACGGCGCCGGAGCGCTGCAGGACGCGTTTGGAGCGCTGGGCGACGCCAAGCTGGGTGGCACCGTCAAGTTCCCCCTCCTCGCGCTCAAGGAGCGCGGCAAGTACTCGGCGGTGCTGGGAAAGCTGGAGCAGCAGCGGCTGGAGCTGGCCCTGGCGAGGCGCGACATCGGCATTGCGATCCAGGTCGCCGCCAATGACCTCGCGGCGCTCGACTCGCTGCTCCGGTTGCAGCGGCTGGCCGTGCTGCAGTCGCGACTGCTGCGCGACGGTGAGCAGCGCAAGTTCGAGAGTGGCGAGAGCACCCTCTTCCTCGTGAACACGCGCGAGCGGGCCGTGATCGAGGAGGAGGTGAAGGAGATCGCGCTGGAGGCCAAGTACGCCGCGGCCCGCGCCGCGCTCGCCGTCGCGATCGGCGAACCGGCGCGCCTTCCCGTTCGGTAGCCGCAGCGCCCGGCCGGTCGTCCCCTCGCGCGTCGATCGAGGACGGGGCTCGCAGGTGAGTACGCCCCAACGATTTCGGGGGTCCCGGGCGGTAAACCGCCCAGCGGGCCGGCCGATACTTTGCGGTAGCCCCTTGCGCCCCCTGCGCGAGGGCTGAACCCGGAGGACGCCGTGTCCGACCCGATCTTCCCCAGTGCGGCCGGACGCTCGCTGGCCGCTGGCGACCTCACCGTCCCGCCCGAGATGCGCGAGGCGCTGGCCTTCGTGCACCGCATCGGCGGCGATGAGCTGATCGACAAGGTGGTCACCCTCTTCCGCACGTCGTCGGAGGAGCGGCTGGTGGCGCTGCGCGCGGCGCTCGGCTCCAACGACCGGCATGCGGTTCGCCGCCTGGCGCACGCGCTCAAGGGGAGCGCCGCGCAGGTGGGGGCCGAAGGGCTGCGCAGCGCCGCCGCGTCCGTGGAAGCGACGGCGGGGGAGCTGCCGGCCGACGCCCTGGCGGCCGAGATCGAGGCGCTGGCCGGACTGGCCGCCGTGGCGCGGGAGCTGTTGGAGCAGGAGAAGGCGCGCGCGGGGAGCCCGGCATGACGCGCATCGCCATCGTCGAGGACAATCCCGACAACCGCCTGCTCGCCCTGGCCATCCTGGAGGGGCGCTACGAGTGCATCGAGTACGAGACGGGCGTCGAGGCGCTCGACGGTCTGCGGCACGACGTTCCCGCGCTCGTCCTCCTCGACATCTCGCTGCCGGGCATGGACGGGGTGGAGACGCTCCGCCACATCCGCGCCGACGCCGCGCTGCGCCACCTTCCCGTGATCGCGCTTACCGCGCACGCCAGGACCGGTGACCGCGAGCGCTACCTGCAGGCGGGCTTCGACGACTACGTCGCCAAGCCCATC
>CAZVDJ010000115.1:0-9526 GCA_964626245.1 uncultured Gemmatimonadaceae bacterium | reverse complement strand
GTACGGTGCCGCGTACGCGCCGTTGCGGCACAACATCCGGGCGCTGCATCCCGCACTGGATGCGTGGATGATCGTCGAGGGCTACGGCAAGGTCCTGTCGCGCGCGCAGCTCGACTTGCGCCGCCGGGAACTGTGCATCGTGGCCGCCTGCGCGGCGGCCGGGCAGGACCGCCAGCTGCACGCGCACCTGCACGGGGCGCGCAACGCGGGCGCGAGCGGCGAGCAGCTGTCGGCCGTGCTGAATGCCGTGCACGACGTCATGCGCGACGTCGGCTCCGCCGACGCCAACACCGTCGGCTCCGCCGACGCCACGCCGGCCGGTCAGGCGGCGCGATATCACCTCCTCCTCGAGCGAGTGCTCCAGCGCGATGTTCATTGATCTCGTCGTGGTACGCGTGGCGGCCGGCACCGGCGGGTCGGGGTGCGTCTCGTTTCGCCGGGAGAAGTTCTATCCCATGGGGGGGCCCGATGGTGGTGATGGCGGGCGCGGAGGCGACATCATCGTGCGCGCCGACAGCAACCTGGCCACGCTGCTGGACTACACGTACCGCGATCAATGGACGGCCGAGCGCGGGCAGCACGGGATGGGGAGCAACAAGACGGGGCGCTCGTCCGAGGATTTGCACCTGCCGGTCCCACCCGGCACCACCGTGCGCGACCACGACACGGGCGCCTTCCTGGGCGAGGTGCTGCATCACGGCGACGAGCTGGTCGTCGCCAAGGGAGGGCGCGGCGGCAAGGGAAACGCCTTCTTTGCCACCAGCACGCACCAGTCGCCCCGCGAGTGGCAGCCCGGCGAGGAAGGCGAGGTGCGCACGCTGGAGCTCGAGCTCAAGCTCATCGCCGACGTGGGGCTGGTGGGAAAGCCCAACGCGGGAAAGTCGACCCTCCTCTCCGTGATCTCGGCGGCACGCCCCAAGATCGCCGACTATCCCTTCACCACGCTGCAGCCCAACCTGGGGGTCGTGGCGCTGAGCGATCACCGCACCTTCGTGGTGGCCGACATTCCCGGCATCATCGAGGGGGCGCACGAAGGGCGCGGGCTCGGCCTGCAGTTCCTGCGGCACATCGAGCGCACGCGCCTCCTGGCGTTCCTCATTCCCATCGACGCCGACGACTGGCAGGCCGAATACGACCAGCTGCGCCACGAACTCGCGCAGTACTCCGACACGCTCGCGGCCAAGCCGCATTGCGTCGTCTTCACCAAGCTGGACCTGCTCGGCGAGTCGTACATCCCCGAGATCCACGCCGATGGCGCGTTCGGCCGGTTTGCCATCAGCGCGCCGGGACGCATGGGGCTGGACGAGCTCAAGGCGGCGTGGTGGAGCGAGCTGCTCGCGATGCGCAAGGCGGGCGACGACTCCGGCGCGCCGCTCCCCGCCGACGCGGTGGATGACGACATCGCCTGACGAGCTGCGCGCGGCGCTGGCGCTGGCGTCGCTCCCGGGCGTTGGGCCCGTCACGGCGCGCCGACAACGAGAGGCGGCGGGAAGCTTCGTGGCGGCGCTCGCGCAGGCGAGCGCCGGGACGCCCGAGGCGGTGCTGCACGACGCGGAGCGTCGGGCCCACGAGCTGTCGACGCGCTGCCGGGAGCGGGGCATCGCCGCCATTCCATTCTGCGCCGACGGCTATCCGGAGTCGCTCGCGGCACTGGAGGATCCGCCCGTCGTCCTGTTTGCGGAAGGAGACGTCGCGCTGGCGTCGCGTGCCGCGGTGGCGCTGGTGGGATCTCGGCACGCCACCCCCTACGGGCTGCGCGTCGCGCGTGAGCTGTCGCGCCGCCTCGCCGAGCGGGGGGTGGTGGTGGTGAGCGGGCTGGCGGCCGGGATCGACGCGGAGGCGCACACGGCAACGCTCGACGCGCGCGGGGGGACGATCGCCGTGCTGGGGACCGGCATCGACGTGGCCTACCCGGTATCCAACGATCGACTGCAGCGCCGGGTGGCGCGTGACGGTCTTCTCGTCTCCGAACTCCCGCCGGGCCGGCGTGCCCACGCCGGCGCCTTCCCGCGCCGCAATCGCATCATCGCCGCGCTGGCCGACGTGGTGGTCGTGGTCGAGGCAGGGGCACGCTCGGGGGCGCTGATCACGGCGCAGGTTGGCAACGCGGTCGGACGGGTCGTGGCGGCGGTCCCGGGCCCCATCGACGAGCCGCAATGCGAGGGGACCAACCGGCTGCTGCGTGACGGCGCCCAGGTCATCGCGTCGGTCGACGACGTGCTTGGACTGGTCGCGCTCACGGCGCGCGGGCGCGCGGCGCTCTCGTCCCCTGCGCGCGGGCGTGACGGCGTCACCTGGGACGCCGCCGGCCCCTCGCCTAACGACCCGGCTGCGCCTCCCGCCATGGTCACCCCGCCGGCGCCGCACGGGCCGCCGCCCTCGTTCGAGGGGCTCAGCGCCGAGGAGCGGGTGCTCGCCGTGCTGGGGAGCGGGGCGCGGACGCCTGACGAGTTGGTGCGCGCGTGCCAGGTGTCGCCGCGCGACGTGGGCGTTGCCCTCGCGACGCTCACGGTGCGGGGGGCGGTCGCGATTGACGCCGCGGGCTTCGCCTTTCGTCTCGATCGCGTCGCGTGGGCCGCGCGATGACGGGAACCGGCCCGCGTGAGGCGCTGGTGCCGTACGCGCACGTCTACGTGCACGTCCCGTTCTGTGCGCGGCGTTGCAGCTACTGCGACTTCGCCATCGCCGTCCGGCGTGTGGTGCCGGTCGACGACTACCTCGGCGCCCTGGCGTCGGAGCTCGCCGTGCGGCAGCTGGCGGTGCACGCGCCGCACCCCGTTGCGTCGCTGTACCTCGGCGGCGGCACGCCGTCGCGCCTGGGTGGAGCCGGCGTTGCGCGTGCCGTGGCGCTCCTTCGCTCGGCATTCACGCTCGCCCCCGGCGCCGAGGTGACGGTGGAGGCGAACCCCGAGGATGTGGACCGCGAGGCAGTCGCCCGCTGGCGCGACGCGGGGGTCACGCGCGTGTCGCTCGGCGTGCAGACGCTCGATGCGCGCGTCCTGACCTGGCTGCATCGCACGCACACGGTTCAGCACGTGCATCGTGCGGTGGACGCGCTGGATCAGGAGGGGATCAGCGACTGGTCGCTCGACCTCATCTACGCACTCCCCCGCGAAGTGGAGCGCGACTGGGCCGCCGATCTTCGCGCGGCGCTGGCTCTGGCTCCCACCCACCTCTCCGCGTACGGACTCACGGTGGAGGAGGGAACGCCGCTTGCCCGCTGGCGCGACCGCGGCGATGTCCACCCGGCCGAGGACGAGCGACACGAGGCGGATTTCCTCCTCGCGCACGATCTCCTGAAGGGGGCCGGCTTCGAGCACTACGAGGTCTCCAACTGGGCAAGGCCGGGCTTTCGCGCCAGGCACAACTCGGCGTACTGGCGGATGGTCCCGTACCTGGGGCTGGGCCCCGGGGCACACGGCTTTGACGGCGAGGTGCGGCGCTGGAACGAGCGTGAGTATGCCCGCTGGGGCGAGCGCCTCGCTCGCGGGGAGGATCCGGTGGGTGGGGTGGAGCGCCTCTCGGCGGATCAGCGCGCCCTCGAAGCCGCGTACGTCGGCCTGCGAACGATCGACGGCCTTCCGATGCTGCCGGCCGACCGGCCGTTGGTGGAGCGCTGGCTCGACGCGGGATGGGGAGAGATGACGGCCGGCCGGTTACGACTCACCCCGTTGGGGTGGCTCAGGCTCGACGCGCTCGTCGCTGCCTTGACTGAGCATCGAAGTCGTTACTAGGTTTGCACTTATGTCTCCCGCCGAGCTCTCGGATCGCGAGCGAAGGGTTCTCGAGGCCGTCATCCGGAGCTACGTGGAGACGGCGGAGCCTGCCGGCTCGCGCATGATCTCCAAGCGCTTTGGCTTGGGCGTGTCGCCGGCGACGATTCGCAACACGATGAGCGACCTGGAGGAAAAGGGGTATCTCTATCACCCGCACACCTCCGCCGGGCGCATTCCCACCGACATCGCGTATCGACTGTACGTCGACTCGCTGATGCACGCGCGACCGCTCCCCAGGGCGGAGGCCGAGCGCATCTCGGAGCACCTGTCACAGGGGGGCGCCTCGGCCATCGAGGTCATCCTCCGCAAGGCGGCGCAGAGCCTGTCGATCGTGACGCAGGAGCTGGGTGTGGCCCTGGGGCCAAGGCTGGACAATGCGGTGCTGCAGCGGCTGGAACTCGTGCGGGTCTCCAACGAGCGGCTCCTCCTGGTCCTCACGCTGCACGGCGGGGCGGTGCGCAGCATCTTCGTCGAGATCGACTCCCGCATCGCCGAGAGCGCGGTGACCGAGGTGATGGTCGTCCTGAACGAACGGCTCAGCGGGCTGTCGCTGCGGACGATCCGGGCCACGCTGGGCGAGCGCCTGCGCGATTCGACGCCCAGCGCGGGAGCGAGCGAGTTGCTCAACGTCTTCGTGCAGGAAGGGGAGACGCTCTTCGACGTGGCGTCCACGCCTGGCGAGGAAGGGGTGGTGCTGGGGCAGGCGTCGGTGCTGGCAGAGCAGCCCGAGTTCGCCACCGGCGAGGGGATGCGCCGACTGCTGGCGCTCACCGACACGCGGGCGCAGCTGGGCGCGCTGCTGCGCGACCGGTCCACGTCACCCGGGATCTCGATCACCATCGGGAACGAGCACGGCGACCCGCGCCTGGAGAGCTTCACGATCGTGACGGCGGAATACCGCGTGGGGGCGCTGAACGGCGTGATCGGCGTGATCGGTCCCACGCGCATGCCGTACGACAAGGTCGTCGCCCTGGTGCGGCACACGTCGCTCCTGGTCTCCGACATCCTGCACTAGCCTTCTTCGCATCACCATCAGTCCCCACGGGCCCATGGCCGATTTCTACACGACGCTCGGCGTCGCACGCGGTGCGTCGGACGACGAGATCAAGCAGGCCTACCGAAAGCTTGCCACCAAGTGGCATCCCGACCGCAACAACGGGTCGAAGGAGGCCGAGGAGAAGTTCAAGGAGATCACCGAGGCGTACGACGTCCTGCGCGATCCCGACAAGCGCGCGGCGTACGATCGGTACGGCGAGGCCGGGCTGCGTGGCGCGGCGGGTGGGGCGAACTACCACCACGTCGACCTCTCCGAGGCGCTGAACATCTTCATGAAGGACTTCGGCGCCTTTTCCGGGTTGGGGGACTTCTTCCAGCAGGGCGGGCGGCAGCAGCGCGGCGGGCCGCGCACCGGCCAGGACGTGAAGATCACGGTGGAGCTCACCCTGGCCGAGGTGGCGGCGGGGGTCACGAAGACCTTCACCGTCAAGCTGCTGGACGCGTGCGACAAGTGCAGCGGCACCGGCGCCGAACCGGGGACCAAGCCGCAGACCTGTCATACCTGCGCGGGCTCGGGCGAGGTGCGACGTGCCCAGCGCTCCTTCTTTGGCCAGTTTGTCTCGGTGGTCCCCTGCCCGATGTGCTCGGGTGAGGGCGTGGTCGTGACGGCGCCCTGCAAGAAGTGCCGCGGCGAGGGGCGCGTGCGCGGCGAGCACACGATCCCCGTCCAGATCCCGGCCGGCGTCTCGTCCGGGCAGTACATGACGCTGCGCGGGCTGGGGAACTCCGGGCCGCGCGGCGGCGGGCGCGGCGACATCCTCGTGGTGTTCGAGGTGGCCGAGGACCCGCGCTTCGAGCGCGACGGCGAGGACCTGTACACCGAGGTGCTCGTCTCCTATCACCAGCTGGTGCTCGGGGCCGACGTGGAGGTTCCCACGGTGAGCGGGCAGATGTCGGTGCGCATTCCGGCGGGGACGCAGAGCGGCCAGGTGTTGCACCTCCGAGGGCGGGGGCTGCCGCGCGTGAACTCGTCGGGCGTGGGCGACCTGCACGTGCGCGTGCAGCTCTGGACGCCGGACAGCGTGTCGCGCGAGGAGGAGGAACTGCTGCGCAGGCTCGCGGCGTTGCAAGGAGCGCCGCCCGAGCATGGCCGCGCCAAGGGGTTCTGGTCCAAGATGAAGGAAGCGCTGGGCGCGTGAGCTGGACCTCGCTCCGCGTGCACGCGCCGGGCCGCGCGCAGGACGCCTCGGCGGCGCTGTTCGCCGCGGGCGCGCAGGGCGTGCACGAGGACGGCGCGGTACTCGTGACGCACTTTCCGCCCGAGACGGACGTCGAGGCCGTGATCCGCCAGCTGCACGCCGCGGTCCCCTCGGCGACGGTCGAGACGGCCCCCACCGACCCGATCGACTGGTCGGTGCACTGGCGCGACAAGCTGCAGGCACACACCGTCGGCCGCCTCACCATCGTCCCCACCTGGCTGGCGTCGGGGTACGAGGCGGGGAGCGCGATCGTGATCGAGCCGGGGATGGCCTTCGGCACCGGGGACCATCCCACCACGCGCGGGGCCGCCAGGCTGCTGCAGGCGGTGATGCACCCGGGGCTGGTGGTGGCCGACCTGGGGGCGGGGAGCGCGGTGCTGGCAATTGCGGCGGCCCGGCTCGGCGCGTCGACCGTCTTTGCCATCGAGTACGACGCCGACGCCATTCCCAACGCCGAGGAGAACGTGCGTCGCAACGCCGTGGAGGACGTGGTGCACGTCTTCGAGGGCGACGCCACCGTGCTCCTGCCGCTGGTGGCGCCGGTGGACGTGATCGTGGCCAACATCATCTCGTCGGTGCTGGTGGAACTGCTGCCCGCGATGCACGCGGCGCTGCGTCCCGGTGGGCGGGCGGTGCTGGCCGGCATCCTGGCCGAGGAGCGTGAGGTCATGCTCGAGGCATTTGCAGCCGACGGATGGCGCGTGGACGCCGAGGAGACCGAGGAGGCGTGGTGGAGCGTCACGATCGCGAGGGCGTAGCCACCTTCTTCGCGCCGGACGAGCCCTTCCTCCCCGGCACGACGGCCTCGCTGGGCGAGGCGGTGATGCACCACCTGCGCGTGCGTCGCCTGGGGATCGGCTCGCGCGTGGCGCTGCTGGACGGGCACGGGCACCGCGCCGAGGGGACGCTCGTGCGCCTCTCCAGGTCCGCGGCCACCGTGGACGTCGAGCGGGTGGATGTGCTCGCTCCCTTGCCGCCGGTGCACCTGCTCGTCCCCATCGCGGACCGGGACCGCATGTTGTGGCTGGCGGAGAAGTGCACCGAGCTGGGGGTGACGTCGTGGCGTCCCGTGATGTACCGCCGCTCGCGCAGCGTGAAACCACGCGGCGAGGGGCCCACGTTCGCCGGGAGGGTGCGCGCGCGCATGGCGACGGCGCTGGAGCAATGCGGGGGCGGGTGGTTGCCGGCGATCTACCCGGAGGCTACCCTCGCGCGCTCGGTGAGCGCGCTCCCCGAGGGAGGGCGCCTGGTGCTCGACGCGAGCGGCGGCGCCATCCTCGGCCAACGCTGGGAAGGACCCGTGACCCTCGCGGTGGGGCCGGAGGGTGGGTTGGAGCCCGAGGAGCTGGACGAGTTCGAGCGCGCGGGCTTTTCCCGCGTCGCGCTGGGTGGGCACACGCTGCGCTTCGAGACGGCGGCGATCGCCGGAGTGGCGATTGCCAGGAGCGCGGCGGCAACCGTGGAGAGCGCGCATGGCAGCTGACTGCCTTTTCTGCCGGATCGTGGCGGGCGAGATCCCGGCCTCGCGCGTCGCGGAGAACGCGCACTGCATCGCCTTCCGCGACATCGGGCCGCAGGCACCGTCGCACGTGCTGGTCATTCCGCGCGCGCACATCGCCTCGCTCGACCAGCTCGACTCGGGTGAGCTGGGCGGTGCAATCCTCCTCATGGCCGCCGACGTGGCGCGCAGCGAGGGGATCGCCGAGTCCGGCTACCGCGTCGTCTTCAACTGCAACGCGCACGGCGGGCAGACGGTGCACCACCTGCACGCGCACGTGCTGGGCGGGCGCGCCATGCACTGGCCGCCCGGCTGATCCTCCACCGACTTCCTCTACCACGATGTCAACCGCCGCGCTGCTCGTCCGCGTGCAGGATGAACTCGCCGCCGCGCGCAAGGCGCAGGACAAGGCGGCGATACTCCTGCTGGGCACCCTGCTCTCCGAGCTGAAGAACCGCGAGCTGGAGCTTCGGCAGCCACTCACCGACGACGACGCCATCGACGTCGTGCGCCGCGCCATCAAGAAGCGGCGTGAGTCGATCGAGATGTTCGCCAGCGGCGGCCGCACCGACCTGGCGGAGAAGGAGGCGGCCGAGGTGACGGCGCTGGAACGCTACCTGCCGGCGCGCGTGGACCCGGAAGAGATCCGGGCCGCCGTGCGAGCGGCCATCGCGGGTGGCGCGGCCAACATGGGCGCGGTGATGGGGAAGGTCATGCCGGCGTTCAAGGGGCGCGCCGAGGGGGGCGAGATCAGCGCGATCGTGCGGGAGGAACTCGCCGCCAAGGGGTGAGAAGGAGGCTAGCTTACAGGCGATGAACGCGCACGCGCTCGCCGTCCTCCAGTTCGACAAGGTCCTCGATCACGTCGCTGGCCACGCCTCGTCGTCGCTTGGCGCCGCCCGCACGCGGGCATTGGAGCCGGTGACCGACGCGCAGGCCGCGGAGCGCGAGCTGGGACGGGTGGCGGCGCTGCGCGCGCTGGTGGCCAGCGAGGAGGGATGGGCGCCGCTCCCCATTCCCGACGTCGATCGCCCCCTCGGCCGCCTGCGCATCGAGGGGACTCGGCTGGACGGTCGGGAGCTGCGCATGGTGGCCACGCTGCTGCGTTCGTCGCGCCTGACCGCCGACGCGCTGCGCAGCCCCAAGCGCCCCGCCATCGCCCTGTCCGTCCTCGCCCCGCTGCGCGAGCGCCTGCACGCCAACCGCAAGGCGGAAGAGGAGATCGAGCGCGCGATCGACGACGATGGCAGCGTGCGCGACGACGCGTCGCCCGCGCTGCGCCGGGTTCGTCGCGAGCTGCGCGGGGCGCAGGGCGAGCTGGTGACGCTGCTCGAGCGCATCATGGCGCGGCTGGAGACGCACCTGCAGGTTCCCGACGGTTCGGTGACCGTCCGCAACGGGCGTTACGTGATTCCCGTGCGCCGGGAGGGGCGGGGGGCCGTGGGCGGCATCGTGCACGATGCGTCGGGCACGGGCGCCACGCTCTTCGTCGAGCCTCCGGCCGCCATCGAGGCCTGCAACCGCATCCGGGAGTTGGAGGCGGAGGAGATGCGCGAAGTCGACCGCATTCTCCTGTCGCTCACCGACGCCGTGCGCCCCGACCAGCCACTGCTTCGGGATGCGCTCGAGGCGCTGGTCATCCTGGACACGCTGTACGCGCGCGCCCGGTATGCGGTGGCGTCGGCGTGCGGGCAGGCGCAACTGCGGCCGGCTGGCGAGGGATTCCGCATCCTCGACGGGCGGCATCCGCTCCTGCTGGCGCAGGGGGTGGCGGTCGTCCCGTTCACCCTCGCCATGGATGCGGGCGAGCGCACGCTCCTCATCTCCGGTCCCAACACCGGCGGCAAGACGGTGCTGCTCAAGGCGCTTGGACTCGTCTCGCTCATGCTGCAGGCGGGCATTCCGGCCCCGGTGGCCAACGAGAGCGAGGTGCCGGTCTATGACGACGTCTTCGCCGACATCGGCGACGAGCAGTCGATCGAGGCGTCGCTCTCCAC
>CAZVDJ010000114.1:0-9536 GCA_964626245.1 uncultured Gemmatimonadaceae bacterium | reverse complement strand
CGACGGGCCTTCGCCCCGACGGGCCTCCGCCCCGACCTGCCATGTCGCGAGTCCCGTGCCTTTCCACGGTCCTCGCCCAGCCGTCGCTCGGCGTCCCTGCCATGCTGCCAGCCGGCGCCGGCAGGCTTAACGAAGGCATGTCGATTCGGTAGGATGGGCACAACGTGCAGGACGCGTACGAACTGCGGCTCAACGGCTCGCTTCCGGCGCGCGATCCGCGGGACCGCAATCCGGGGGTGGCGGGGTGCTGAGGAATGCGCGTCCCGGAGTCAACGCTCAACGGTGACTCCGGGACGCGATGTGTCAGGGCGAGGGACTGCGAGTAACCCCCTCGCAGCCCCTGACCCCGACCAATGCTCTCAGCGACCCGCTACGCAGCGAGTGGCGTCACCTCCTTCTCCAGGGTGGCCGCTGGCGTCGCGGCGGGGATGTCCGGCACCTCCGACACCACCGACGACCCACCCGCCGGAACAAACGACCTGATACGGGTGGCCTTCTGCCACTCGGCGGCACGCGCCGGATCGGTGCGGAGCGTGGGTTCCACCAGCGCGTCGAGCAGGCGCACGAGTGCCGCACCGCGCCGCGATTCGGACGCCAGTCCCTGCGTGGCGGCTATGCGGCGCTGTTCGTCGCGCGAGCGCGTATCCACCGCCTTCATGAGCTCCTCTGCGGCCGCGCGCATGCGGCCGGCAAATTCCCTGGGAAGCCCCGCTGCCACGAAGGCCGCCGAGTGTTCGTCCACGGCGTTGGCGAACGCGTTTGCCGCGACGATGAGTCCTTCGTAGTCGCCCGGCTTCTTGGGCATGCGCATGGCGGTGCGCAAGGCGAGCGCACCATTGCCCAGCGAGGGGTAGACGGTGCGCGCCGCGAGGGCGGCGGGGCGCAGGAGGTCGCGCCGGAGCGTGCGTGCCTGCTGAGCGATGTGAATGGTGAACGACCGCGTGCGACGGTTGAGGGTGTCCTGCGTGATGCCGAAGTCGCTCAGCCGAGCGATGATGCCGTCGAGTTCGGCCAGCGGGCTGGCGATGGTCGCATTGTCGGCGTCGGTGGCGAGCAGCTCACGGACGCGGCGGAACATGCTGAGGCTGCGCTTCTGCGTGGTGTGCATGGTGATGGTCTCCCTGGCAGGATGATGGATGCGGTGCATGGATGAGCGCTGGATGCGCCGGCTGTGGCGTGCGACCGGCGGAGTGAGGTGCGTGCCGTCGTGCTGCAGGCAGGCGTTGGGCGGAGCGCGTGGCATGTGACCTCCGGGTTGAGGGACGTGAAAACGCCGCGGCTTGAGGGCCACGGCGTGTGATGTCGTGTTCGGCTTGTATCGGTTGAGCTTTGCGGACTTCTGGACCGTCGATGGACCGGCCTACCTACCGTGTGCGGCGATCCAGTCGAGCTGTCGGGCCGGCACTGTTCCCTTTTCGGCGTATCGCTTCGCCTGCAGCGATCGCGAGTTCGACTGTCGGGGCGATCGCCTGAACTGTTTGGCGCGCCGGTTCGAGCGAGCGACGTCCCTGTTGATCTCTGCGACCGCCCCCTTCGACTGCATGGCGTACTGGCGAGTCTGTGAGGCGGAGCGGTTCTGCTGCATCGCGTACGAGTCGACCTGCACCGAGTCCTTGTTCGGCTTCAGGACGTACGGGTCGAGCTGCGACGCGCACATGTTCGGCTGCCGCGTCGTGCGGTTGGCCTGATCGACTTGATTGGTCGAATGCGCGGCCTTCCGGTGGACCTGAACGACTCACAGCGTCGACCGCGCGGCGTCTCGGTTGGCCAGTGCGACTCGCGGCGTCAGCTTCGCGGCGCCTCGGTCGGCCTGTGCGAGGCAGCGGATCGACCTCGCGATGCATCGGCTGCCCTGATGACCGCGTTGACAGGTCTCTCGCAGTCGAAGGCTCGTGTGTGACGGCTTGCAGCCGGTCGATCGAGGGGCACGGTCGATCAACTTCGCTCTCCTTGCCCCCTATACAGATCACGGTCGTGACACTGTTTCACTCGCGATTCCGTATGTGCGTCGCCAACGGAGCGGAGCGATCGTGCGGCTTGATTGGCGGCAGGACCGGGGATCGTGCTGGACGGGTGGCACCTCAAGCACAGCGAGGGAGAACCGCATGCGCAGCAACTACTTATGGCGTGCCGACGAGCTCGAGTCTCCCATGGGCAACGCGCCGCGCGTGATACACATCCGCTACTGGACCAACGACGACATCCAGCGGTTGGTGAAGCTGGCCGCGGCGCAGGCCACGACTCGGCAAATCGCCCTGGAACTCGGCCGGAGCCCGCTGGCCGTGCGCCTCAAGGCGTCGCGCATGGGGCTCCCGCTCACCGCGCACGAGGTGCGGCGGAGTGCCCGGCGGCATGCCAAGCGGCAGGGGAAGGCGGCGGTGGCCGAGGTGAAGAACCTGCGCCAGCGGCCGCGCGTGACCATCACGGTCGATTTCGACTTGTCGTCGCTCACGCGTCATGAGCGGCGCCAGCTCGCCGAGCGGTTGCGGGTGATGGCGATGGAGGAGCAGGGGGTGAATCCGGAGTCAGCGCCGCCGGATGAGGAGTTCTCGGCGCCGAGGCGGCGGAAGCTGCGGATCCACCGAGAGTACGACCCGAGTGCGGCAACGTCGGCGCGGCATCGTGAGGCGAATGCCAGGCGCCATGTGAACAGGGAGTCGTTGGGGTGGAACCGGTCCGGGGCGCCGATGGATGAGGATGCGCAGCTGCTGGCCGAGGTGCGGGGGATGGTGCGGCGGCTGCGGGGGGCGAAGCGGTCGCGGAAGGGGGAAGGGCGGGTGTCGTTGGAGGAGGCGGAGGGGGAGTTGGGGGTGGTGTGGCAGGCGGAGGTGGAGGTCGACGAGGACGAAGGGTGAGCAGGGCGCCGGACGGGCGATGCTCCGTCGTCCTCAAAACTCCCAGTTCACCCCGATCGTCGGCAGCACCTTGAGGCCCACCGACCGGTCCACGCGCTGCAACCTCGGATCCCATTGCAGCCCCGTCACGTTCTCGCGCCCGTTGATGTTCTGGATGTCGAGGAAGGTGACGAGCTGCGTGCGCCCCGCGCGCCAGCGGCGATCGACGCGCGCGTCGACGGAGAAGAATGCCGGGAGCCGCTCCGCGTTGTAGCGGCTGAAGTCGAGCGTCCCCGCCTGCGCCCCGCGCTCCACGAACGGCGTCACCGGAAGGCCCGTCGCCCCCCGCATCCGGCCACTCACCTCCCACCGCGCATTGGGGCGCCACCCCGCCACGAGGTTGGCCACCACCGGCGTGTCGAACGCCCCGCGCTGCGACGATCCGTCGAGCCCGGTGAACGAGGTGCGGTTGTAGCTGAGGCTCGCCACGCCGTACACGGGGACCTCGTCCAGCTTCTTCTGCAGCAGCGCCTCTCCGCCCCACACCGTGCCGTTCCCGGTCGAGGCCAGTGGCTCCAGGCCGAACGGGATGTCGGTGTACGCGTCGTCGAACCCCGACGGCTGCAACACCGCGTTGGGGCGGAAGGTGCGTGCCGCGTAGCGCGTGTAGCGCTTCACGAACCCCTCCACCTGCCAGCGCCACGCCGTCCCCACCAGCCGCTGCACCCCCAGCACCGCCTGGTCGGCCCGCAGCGCTCGCAGGGCATCGGCGTTCGACGCGTCCCCCACCAGCCAGATGAACGGCGGCGGCTGGTGATAGCGTCCCAGCGCCAGCGTCACCGTCGTGGCAGCGTCCACCGAGAGCGTGGCGCTCCCGCGTGGCGACACCGCAAGGGGACGGTCCAGGAGGTCGTAGTAGTCCCCACGAATCCCTGCCGTCAGACGCAACGAGTGGTGTGCCTGCCAGGCCCCCTGCACGTACGTCGCGTTGCGAAAGGCGGTGAAGCTCGTGTCCACTCGCAGCGGCTGCGCCACCCCCGCCGCGTCGCGCCGCAGGAAGCCGGGGATCGTCACGTCGTACCGCAGGCGGCTCGCCAGCTTGGCGATGTTCCCGGCGTCCATCTCCAGCGTGGGCGTCACCTGCCAGGTCACGTCGCTCCGCAGCGAGTTCTCCCCTTCGCCCGTGTTGGCCTCGAAGATTCGTCCCGGCGGCGAGAGCGAGTCGAACTGCGCCGTGCGGTAGCGCGTGTAGGTGCGCCCCAGCGTCGTCGTCACCACGCCGTTGCCGAACACGCGCTTCCAGGTGAGCCCCGAGAAGTACTGGTCCTGCGACGGCGCCAGGATGCGCGAGTTGTCCACGCGCTGCTCGGCGTCGTCGTTGTTGAATGCCACCCGGTCCACGGCGCCGATGGCCAGGAACGACACCGCATCGCGGGTGGAGGGGCGCCACGTTGCCTTGACCACCGCGTCGGTGTAGCTGGGGATGAACGAGGCGCCGAGTGCCCGGAAGAGGAGGTCCAGGTAGCTGCGGCGTGCGTTGAGCAGGAAGGAGCCCTTCGCCCCC
This sequence comes from uncultured Gemmatimonadaceae bacterium, assembly GCA_964626245.1. Lineage (GTDB taxonomy): Bacteria > Gemmatimonadota > Gemmatimonadetes > Gemmatimonadales > Gemmatimonadaceae > SCN-70-22. The sequence goes on along the minus strand of CAZVDJ010000114.1, from coordinate 5,138 downwards.
AGCGGCCCCTCGAGGATGGCGCCGTACTGCGAAGCGGCGAGGTTCACCTCGCCCGCCATCCGCTCGCGGTTGCCGTCGCGCAGCGTCAGCACCGTCGACGACGAGACGCGGTCGCCGTATCGCACGCCGAAGCCCCCCGCCGAGAGGGTCGCCTGGTCGATGAAGCGGATGTTGAGGAGCGAGAGCGGCCCTCCCGTGTTTCCCTGCGTCCCGAAGTGGTTGATGTTCGGAACTTCCACGTTATCGACGACGAAGAGGTTCTCGTACGCCGCCCCGCCGCGCACGAAGAGGTCGTTGCGCCCGGCGGTGGTGGTGGCGATGCCCGGGGCGATGGAGAGCGCCTGCAGCACGTCTTCCGACGCGCCCGGCGTGCGGCGCAGCTCCTCCGATACCAGCGTCGTGCTCGACACCGGGGTTGCGGCTGGCGGCGTCGCAGGGAAGGCGGTGGGACGCACCGTCACCGCCTGCAGTTGCACCTGCAGGCGCACGAGGGCGATGGTCACCACCACGGGCTTGCCGGCGCTGACGGCGATGTCCGACTTGAGGAGGGGGGCGTAGCCCAGGCGCCGCGCCTCCAGCCGTACGATCCCGGGGCGGACGTTGGTCAGGGTGAAGCGGCCGGCGGGGTCGGTGGTCGCAGTCGCCTCCTCCCCCACCACCCGTACGATCGCGTCGGTGAGCGGTTGCTCGGTGACGGCGTCGATGACGCGGCCGGAGATGATGCCCGGTTCGGCGCGCGTCGGTGGTGTTGGGATCTGGGCAGGCGCCAGCGAGGGGAAGGCGATCGCAACGACCGCCGCCGCGCAGAGCAGAAGTCCATGCGGTCGTCCAGGCAGCGGCCGACGCACCGGGGGGAGCGCAAGCGGCGCGGCGCGGCAAAGACGCGGTTGATATCGTGACAAGGATCGGCAGCAGGCGAAGTGAGCCGCGCGGTACGCGGACCGGCGGTCAACAGCGGGGCGCGGGCGGCGGTTCCGGTCGCGCGGCCACGAAGGTTGTCACGAAGTGGATGGCGACCGGGGCGGCTTCTCGAGCTGGTGCGCACGACGGTGGCGCCGATGGCGCCGTCGTACTAGGAGGGCCACCGCTCCAGCGTGCCCGTCACCGGATCGGTGGTTTGATACCACCCGCCGATTGCAGCAAGGTGCTCGGTGAAGATGACCACGTTCACCCCCGCGACGGCCGGACTCGACGGATAGCGAATGGCGCCGATCCCTATCTCATTCGCCAGCTCACCCAGGCACTGCGGAAGCTCGTACACCGGCGGGCGTCTCAGGGCGTCGAGAACGAGCGGGGCCTTGGGCTGCGCGATGTCGTGGAGCGTGATGCCAAGGCGGGCGCGCACGGGTGACTGCGTGAGGTCCAGCACATCCGGCAGGTGTGCCTGCACCACGAGCTGCAGTCGGCTTTCGTTAGGCACGCCCAGCGGGCCGCGACGGGCTGCCTGGGCACCGAACACTTCCGACGACGCCGTCGTCACCCCGTCGGACAGGTAGAACGACGGAAAGGCATGGAGGCGTGTGTAGCGATTGTGCACGAACCGATGGCCAATCGGCGCCAGCAGCCTGGGAGGGGGATCGCCCGGTTCGCGCCGAAGGCGCGCCGCAGGAACATCGCGGACCCACGAATGCGTCAGCGATTCGCGGGGGATGCGTTCCATCTCCTCACGCCAGAAGGCCACCCGCGCGACCACATGCGGATAGTAGTCCGCGTAGTCGCCGGATGGCCGCAGCGTCATGCCGGCTCACCCAGCCACGCCCCCGCCACCCACTGCTCCACCGCATCCGCGGCTCCCGGTCGCAACAGCGCCGCCAGGGGGGTGACATCGCCCAGCGCGGCTTGCGGCTGCCGCAACCACTTCCGCAGCCGGGTGTCGTCCTGCTCGTATACCTGCCGCGTCATCGCAATCACGTTGGCGAACGGCGCGAGCTTCTCCTGCAGCGCATCGCTATCCGGCGTGCGAGCGACCGTCGAGTAATTCACCGCCAGCGCCTCGGTCAGCTCGGTCAACTTCACCCCCAGCGCCTCGGCGATGCGCTTCGCGTCCCAGCGACCGCTGTCGGGATCGCGGAGGTCTTCATCCTGAAGCGCGAAGGCGTCGGTGACATGGGCCGGGGCAGCCGACGCCACCGCCGCCGCCCGGCCGATGGGTGCATCGCCGCCGCCGGTCGGGCGTGTCGCCACCGGCGCCGTGGTGAGCGTCGCGAGGCTGGCCTGCAGAAAGCGGGTGAGGTACGAAGCGATGACCGACTCCTCGCGCGCCTCGTCGGCGCGGAGGTAGGCGTCTGCCCCGGCCTGGATCGCCGCCGCGTGGGCGTCGGAGCTCTCGGTGTCGGTCGTGACGATGACCCGAAGGGGGATCACCGGGGGCGCGGACACGCCTGCCTGGGCGCTGGCATGTGCGGCGCGGAGCTGCGCGATGGCGGCGCTCAAGCGCACCGCCAGCGCCACAGCCGAGAGAGGTTGCTCACCCGCGCGAGCCAGTGCCCGGCAATCGGCGATCACCGCCTTCAGCGCTCCGCCCTCCGCGCGCTGTAGCGCCTCGTCGAGGGAGCCCGACAGGACGGGACGACAGTGCAATCCCACCAGAGTCTGACCCAGCGCTTCACGGGTCTTGGAATCGGGTTCGAGGACGAGGACGTCGGTGGCGAGCATGGCGAATCCAGTTGATTACACATGGATTATACGCGCAATACACACTCTGTGCAACGAGGCTGGCGGAGACGATCACCCCCCGCGAGCGTCGGTGGCTGCGCGAGAGTCCCGTGGTGGAAAGCCCCCTACCCCCGCGCCTTCCACGCCTGCAGCACCTGCGCGTCGCGCGCCATGTCGATCTTGAGCCCCTCGGTCACCGCGCTGGGCGCCCCGCGGAACCAGGCCAGCGTGTCGGCCGCCGTCTGGCGCACCGGGCGGAAGGTGAGCCCCTTGGCCACCGCGCGCGCCGAACTCACGCGCGCCAGCCCCCGCATCGCGGGCGGCATCACCATGGGGAGGCGCACCTTGTGCTCGGCCAGGAACGCCTCGTCCACCCAGACGAGGCTCGCCGATGACTGCACCCCCAGGCGCACTTCCTCCAAGTACGTCGCGATCGGCATCGGCGCCGCCGACGGCCCGGCGAGGTTGTAGGTCCCCACCGTCCGCTGCTCCGCGCTGCGCAGGGCAAAGTCGGCCACGTCGCGCACGTCGGTGTGCTGCACCGGGGCGTCCTTGGCCCCCGGCGCGATCACCTCGCCCCCCGCGGCGATGCGCACCGGCCAGTACGTGAAGCGGTGCGTCGGGTCGCCCGGGCCGGCCACGATGTGCAGCCGCAGGATCGTGGCGCGTTCGGGGTACGCCGAGCGCACCGCCTCCTCGCACAGGACCTTGAGCTCGCCGTAGTACTTGTTCACGTCCTCGCTGGCGGGATCTGGCGCCCGCAGCAGTGGCGAGTCCTCGTCGTAGCGCTCCTGCCCCGGCGCGTACACCGAGCCGGTGGATACAAAGATGTAGTGCCGCACGCGAGGGGCGAGCAGCTGCGCCGAGTCGCGCACGTGGCGCGGCACGTAACCGGAGTTGTCGATCACCACGTCCCACTCCCGGTCGCGCAGCGCCCCCAGCTGCCCGTCGCGATCGCCGGTGAGCGTTTCCACGTCGGGAAAGAGGTCGGCATTGCTGCGACCGCGATTGAACAGGGTGACCTTGTGCCCCCCGGCCAGCGCTCGGCGCACCATGTGGGGGCCGATGAACCCCGTCCCGCCGAGGATGAGGATGCGCTGTGGCGCGCGCGCGCCGAGGGCGCGGAGCTCGGGTGCACCGAGATAGCCGGCCGCGAGCAGTCCGGCGGTCTGGCCCAGGAAGCGTCGTCGTGAGGTCATGCGGGAATTGTACGGCTGGGAGCGTCCGGCGACAGACGCGGCGGGCGACAAGCTTGTCTCACCCCAACCACGCACGCCATCAGGCCGGAACCGCCTCGGCGAGCAGCCCCTCCAGCTTGTCGAACGATCCCGTCCACCCCATGGTCATCCCGCCCCGCTCCGCCACGAACGCCGCAATCTCCTCCGCCGTGGCCGACTCACCCGGCTGCCAGCGAATCGTCACACGGGTCCGCGACGGTCCTTCCTCCGTGAGCAGCACCGCTGTGTGCATGTAGGCCGGCCACGTGGGCGCTCCCGGGTGCCGAGACAATTTCTCCTGTGCATCCGTGAAGCACTGCGTGTAGGTGAGCAGGTGCGGCCGTTCGATGCGCTCGTACGCGATCTTGCCGTACATCGTGAAGGCGTCATTGCCCATCGAGAAGAATCCCTCTCCCTCACTGCGGATGTCGACGCGATGGAACGTCATCGTCATCCCCGTCGGCGGGAGCCACTTGGCGAAGTGCTCGGGCTTCGTCCACAGATCGAACATGAGGTCGATCGGGGCGTCGAAGCTGCGGTTGATCACGAACACCTCGGCGTTCGACGTTTGCTTCTCGAGGAACTCGGCCAGTCGATCCCAGGTGCCGTTGCCACCCGCCGCCTTCACGAAGGCGCGCGACTGCGCTGCCTCCTCGGCCGTGGCCAGTACCATGCGCATGTCCAGCTCCGTCTTGCCACCCAGATCTGTGAACGTGGCGGTCACGCGGAACATCGGCTTGGCGTCGGCCTCCGATGCGCCATGGTCGTACACCAGCTTCGCGCGTGGCTCCACCACGTGATAGCGCGTGAAGTTCGGCCAGTCCTTGCCATCGGGGCCGTGCATCGTGTACACCCACGTGCCGCCCGGGCGCAGCTCCTTGTGGTGCGTCGTCAGCGAGAAGCCACGCGGCCCCCACCATTGCCTCACGTGTTCGTCCCTGGTCCACGCCTCCCACACCAGCGAGACGGGGGCGTCGTAGACGCGCGTGATGCGAAGCTCGTTCTCGGCTTCGTAGGGGTTAGCGGTCCGGGTCATGGGAGGGGTCCGGGTGAGGGGGCGTGTGAGGGGGCGTGTGAGGGGGCGTTGTGAGCGTCTCGAGGTAGTCGCCCAACCGGTCGAGGCTGGCTTCCATGTGCGTGCGGTACTCGTGCACCCACGCGTCCACGTCGCGGAGCGGGGCCGCATTGAGCGAGCACGGCCGCCACTGCGCCTCGCGCCCCTTGCTCACTAGCCCCGCCTTCTCCAGCACCTTGAGGTGCTTGGTG
>CAZVDJ010000113.1:5099-9647 GCA_964626245.1 uncultured Gemmatimonadaceae bacterium | reverse complement strand
ATGGGTGGTGACCGTTCGGTGCAGGACGCCGTGGCGCGCATTCGCTCGGCCCTGGCGGAGGAACGGCCAGCGCTGGCGATGGGACACGCGCGCTACGGCCGCGCCGTGCGCGCCTTCGAGCAGTCGCGGTACGAGGAATCGGCGGCGCTGCTCGACTCGGTGCTCACCGCTTCGCCGCCGGCGGACGCGCTGCACGGGTGGGCGCGCTTCTACCACGTGGGGGCCACGTTGCACCTCTACCCGGCGCGCGAGGCCCGGCGACGCTTCCACCGGCAGTGGACGCAAACCGACAGCGCGCGCTTCGCGGCGTTGCGCGCCCGCCTGACCTGGGGGATGACGACGGCGGCGCTGCGCGACGGCGACTTTCACGCGGCGGCGGAGAGTGCCCGCCAGGCGCAATCCGCATTCGCCCGCCTGGGCGAAGCCGAGCACCTTGGCGCGGTTCGCTACCTGGAGGGAGCGGCGCGACATGAGGCAGGCGACGAACGCCTCATGTACACGGCGCTCGTCGCCTCCGTGCGCGCCCTTCGCAGCTATCGCCGTTCCACATGGCTTCGCAGTGCGCTCACCGTCACCGCCACGGCGAGCGCCGCGCGATATCCGCGCGCCGCGCAGTGGCTGCGCAGCGAGGCGATCCTGGTGGCGGAGCGGGCCGGCGATCGCAGCATGATCGCGTCGGCCGTGGTGGCGCGCGCCCGGTCATCGCTGGCGCTGGGCGAGCTGACACGCGCCAGGGCCGACGCGCGCCGCGTCGACTCGCTGCTGCGCGACTTTGGTGAAGTCGCCATCGGGCGCTGGATACGAGCAGAGCGCCTGCAGGTGGACGGCGCGCTGGCACTGCGCGACGGGCGCGCCGCCGACGCCGCCACACGCTTCGACTCGGCGGCCGCCATCCTGGCCGAGACGGCGGTACCGTCACGCGAGCTGGCCGGACTCCTGGCACGCGCCGACGCCCGCCGCGCGGTCGGCGACGACTCGGCCGCCCTGCACGACCTGGAGCGCGCCGCCTCGCTGGCGACGTCGATGCGCGGCTCGCTGCGCGGCGCCGAGGCGCGTGCCGATTTTGCCACCGCGGCGGCCACGGTCTTCGACCGCCTGGTGCTGGGCTACGCGCGCGCCGGTCGCTGGGGCGAGGCATGGCAGGCGGTGGAGCGCGGGCGCGGTGAGGGCGAGCCCCCCGCGTCCACGGCGACGGCGCGCCCCGTCGCGTCACGCGCTGCCGCGACCGGCGTCGCGATCGACGTACGGCCGCCGCCCGGTGAGGCGGTGATCGACATGCACCTGGCGGGCGACTCGCTGGTGACCTTCGTGGCCCACGCCCGCGGGATGCAGGCGATGGTTCGGGCCGTCCACGCGGGATCGCTGCTGCGCACGGTTGGCCGAGTGACCAGCGCGATGGAACGCGCAGTGGACCGCGATGCGATGCGTGCGGACCTCACCTGGCTGCACGAGCAGCTCCTGCGCGACGTCGTGCCGCAGCTGGCGCTCGGCGACTCGCTCCTGCGCGTGGTGGCCAGCGGCGCGCTGGCCAACATCCCCTTCGCCGCGCTCATCGACCCGTCCACGGGCCGGTACCTCGTCGAGCGCTCTGCCATCTCGGTGCACCGCTCCCGGCGTGATGCCCTGGTGTCGGCGCAGGGACGCGCCGTGCGAAGGCCATCGGCCCCCTCGGCGTTGCTCCTGGTGGCTGACCCGGCGTTCGACACCACCGCCTTTCCCGGGCTCCCGCGACTCCCATTCGCCGGCGCCGACGCCGATCTCCTCCCCGCCATCTACCGCCGTGCGCGCGTCCTCCGCGCGTCCGACGCCACCGTGCCGGCCATCCGGACGTCGCTCGCCGGCGCGGATGTGCTGCACCTGAGCGCGCACACCGTCTTCGACGATCGCGCTCCCGAACGATCGGTGCTGGTGCTCGCGAAATCGCCGGGCAGTGACCGTCTATCGAGCATCGACGCGGCCGAGCTGCGCCGCTGGCGGCTGCCGGGGCTTGGGCTCGTCGTGCTTGCATCGTGCCAGTCGGCCATGACGGGACGAGGCAGCGGGGCGGGGCTCCTGGGCTTTGCCGCGGCACTGCGGGCTGCCGGTGCGCAGGGAGTCGTCGGGACGTTGTGGCGCATCGACGACGAGGCGGCGCACCACTTCGCCCGTGCGTTTCACGAGGCGTACGCGCGTGGGGGCGACGCCGCCCGGGCCCTGCGCGCCACGCAGCTGCAACTCCTGCAGGCGCAGGGGTCGACGCTCACCCCCGCCACATGGGCGGGATTCACGTACACCGGGTACTGATGACTGGGAGGAAGGGCCGATGAAGTACACGCTGCGCATCGCGTTCGCCGGGGTCTATCTCGTGGTGCCTGACGACGAGCTGAAGGTCGTGCACGTCCTCTTCCCGCGGCACGGGCCGCACGGGAATCACGGGCACGGCGGCAGCCATACGGGCCACGTCGACATGCCGCCGCACGACGTCATCCTGGCGGCCGATGAGGAGCGCAAGCTCCCGGCGATCTCGCTCAACGGGTTCGACCTCAACCTGTCAGGGTTGAGCCTCGACTCGACGATGCCGATGCTGCCGCCGAATCTCTACACGCTCACCGATGTGAGCGCTCCCACGAGGACGGGGGTCGTCTGCCCGCTCGACGTGGCCCGCTCGGGCAATCCCGTGGAACTCTTCAACGCCCGCGTCACGCTCCGTGGCGGGATGTTCGAGGTCTACTCGGCCAGCTCCTTCAAGCTGGAAGACGGCAGCAAGGTTTCACTGGCCGGCATCATCATCTGGAAGGGGGAACTGGTGGGGCACGGCTTTCCCGGCGCCACGCTCACCTCGATGTATCGCGGGGTGCACCAATCGATCCCGCCCCTCGCCCCGCTCTCCGACGACCTCGATTCGCACGACGTCCGGCTGGGGATCGTGCACTGCCCGGAGCCGATTCGGGTGGATACGCTGGAGGACATCCTGCAGCCGAACGCCACGTTCAACGCCGACCACATCGAGATGCTGTACGGCCTCGTTCCGGGCGTCACCAAGCCGGAGATCCCCGCCCCCGATCGTGGCGGCCAGGGGACCGTCCATGTGCGTTGGCCCGACCGCTGCCTCGGGGCGCGATCGGCCTGAACCCGCCGCATCGAGCGGCCACGCGAGGAACGGAGCATGACGCAACCTCCTGCCGGATCGATCGTGGTGCTGCGCGAGTCGGGCGCGCGCGGCGCGGCGGTCGCGGCTGAACTGTTCGGGCATCACGAGACCGGCGCCGCGCCCGCCGTCACGCGCGCGGCACCGGGCGCCGGCGACGCGGCTGCGGCGCGCGCGCGCGCGACCTCCCTGAGCTACTGCGCGTCGTTGGGGATCGTGATCGGGCCGCTTGCACCTGACGTGCGGGAGCGGGCGGCCCGCGATGCGCGGGTCGAACTCGTGCGGCCGGCCGTCGCTCGCCAGGTCGGGCGCATCGTGGTGTCGCCGCCTCGCCCAATCGTCGCGTTGGGAGCCGCCACGTTGTCGCGCAGCGGCGCGCCTCCCGCCACGAGTGCGCACGCGCCCGCGCTGGTGACCCTGGGGCTGCATGCCGGCTATCTCAACGCCACCGGTGCCGGCGTGCGCGTGGCGATCATCGATACCGGGATCGATGACACGCATCCCGACTTCGCCACGGCTCGGATCGTGGCCCGGCGCAACTTCGTGAATCCCGCAACGCCGGGCGACGTCACGGACCTCCACGGGCACGGCACCATGTCCGCCGGCCTCGTGGGCGCATCGGCCGACTCCGCGGGCGGCTGGCGTTATGCACTGGCGCCCGATGCCGAGCTCGTGATCGCCAAGGCGATGAACGACGACGGGAAGGGCGACGATACCCAGATCATCGAGGCCATCTGCTGGGCGGCCGATCAGGGAGCGAAGGTCATCAACCTCAGCGTGGGAGGCGAGCGGGCAGCCGGTTCGTCGGCGTCGCTCCTCTATGAGACGGTGGCCGCCAGACTACTGCAGCGAAACGTCCTGCTCGTGGCGGCGGCGGGCGATGGAAGCGCGCGACCGGGCCGCGTTGCCCCCGTGGAGGATCCGGCCGCCTGTGCGTCGATCATGGCGGTGGGGGCCGTGGACGAGTTTCGTCGTCACGCCGCGTTCACGCCGGGCAACGTGGACGGCGTCGCGGACGTCGACCTCTGTGCGCCGGGTGTCAAGGTGCACGCCCCGGTAGGCGGTACGCGATGGAGCGGCCGCTTCGCCTCCGTCACGGGGACGAGCGTCTCCGCACCGCTCGTGGCCGGCATCGCCGCGTTGGAGCTGGAGCGTGATGGCACGCTCTCGGCCCAGGCGTTGTGGCAGCGAATCGTGGACCGAGCGCAGTCGTCGGCCGGCGCGTCGCCGCACGCGTCCTTGTCGGCCAGCGCCACGTGCGCCACCGTCGCGCAGGTCCCCTGACGTATCAGCGCGCCAACGCGTCCAGCAGCACGCGCAGTCGCTCCACCGCGCGCGTGCCGTCGGATGCGGCGCCGCCGGCCAGCTGTTCGGCCTCGCGCAGCGCCGCCACCGCCGAGCTGTCACCAGCCAGCGCGGTC
>CAZVDJ010000113.1:0-5089 GCA_964626245.1 uncultured Gemmatimonadaceae bacterium | reverse complement strand
CGTCGCACCGGCCGATGCCGCCAGCCGCATGGCCTCGAGCGTGGCACCCGCTTCCGCCTGCGCCTGCCCGACCGCCACCAGGACGCTGCGCTCAAGCTGAGGATCCAGGGGGGCGCGCCATTCGTCTTCCCCCCGCAGTCGGAGTGCACGCACCAGCGGAGAAGCGCCCGGGAGCCCGTCCAGCAGTTGCACCAAAGCCGCCCCGCGCGCCGCGGCGGGCGCGTTGTCCGGCGCGCCCGTCGCAACGCGAAGGTCCACCAGCAGGGCGCCCACGCGCACCGCGCGTCCGCGATCCGAGACCACCGGTCCATCGGAGCGCGCCTCGCTCCACGGTCGATCACCGAGGGCCAACACTACCCGAGCGTCGGCGGGTGGCACGAACGAGGCCGCCAGGCGAACGGGCGAGCCTTCCTCGCCGCTCGCGCGTCGCTGCCACACGATGCCACCAACCACCGAAATCACCAGCACGGCGGCGATCGCCATGGCGGTGCGCGCGCGCACGCGCCACCGCCTCACCGTCCCGTTGCGCTCGCCCTCACCAGCCTCGTCGTCGGCAGCGGAGAGAGCGGCTGCATCGCGCAGCACCTCGCTCCAGCGAGGGGAGACCGCGACACGGCGCAGGACGTCTTCACGTTCCGACGGCGAGAGCGTTCCATCGATGAGCGCGGCCACCTCTTCGTCGGTGAGCTCGGCCGGGTCGCTCAACGCCAGGATCTCCGGTGCATATGTCCTCCTCTCCGGGTTGGACGGGCTGGGCGTCCACGATTGTCGCTGCGCGCCATCATTCGGGTGGGTTCAGGTAGTCCCGAAGTCGGGCGCGGGGGAAGCCGAGTCGCTCGAGCTCGGCGAGAAGCCGTTCCAGCACCCGGTCGAGGCGGCGGTAGAGCGGCCCCTGCTCCAGTCGAAGGGCGCGCGCGATCTCCGCCACCTTCGCCCCGTCGAAAAGGTGCAGCCGGGCGATCGTCGCGTCTGTGGCGTCGGTCTCGTGCAGGGTGTTCAGCGCCGTTTCGATCGCGGCGTGGATCCGGTCCCACTCCGATGCCCGCTCGGACTGATCCACCTCGTGCGTTGCGGAATCCGCGCTCGCCGAGCCGACGAGGTCGTCCTCGCCCACCAGGCGCGGCCGCAGCGGCGCGCGTCGAGGAATCTTGCGGAAGAGAGCTGCCAGCTCGCGTTCGGTGGGCGCCGCGGCGCCGAGTCGCGACCGAACATGCGTGATCGCCTCGGCGAGCGTCATGCGATCGCGGTAGACCAGCCGCTCGAGCATGCATGCCTCGGGGCCCAACCGTCGCGCGACCGCCGAGGGCCGCCACCGCCCCCAGTGCTCCGTGCGCCAGTCGGCGACCAGCCTGGAGACGACGACGTTGAGGTACGTGCCGAGCTGACTCCGTCCCTTGAACTTGCGCAGGATCGCGTAGTCGTCCTCCACGATCCGCAGCACGACCCAGGAGCAGCAATCCTCGGTCTCGTCGTCCCCGACCCCGGAGCGACGGCACAGGGTGCGCCCCGATCGCCGGATCCGGTCGAGATGCTCGATCAGCTCTCTCCCGTGATCGGGCGTCTCAGGCATTGCGGCGATGGCGAGGCGACGTCGAGTGTGTGGCGCGGCGGCGGGAAACTGGGCGGCCCGGAGTGATCGCGCAACGGGAACGCGCCCGTTCGCGCCCCTTCGCGCCCGTTCGCGCCCCTTCGCGTCCCTTCGCGCCCGTTCGCGCCTCTCCGCGCCCCCCGGCGCCTCAGTTCCTCCACCGGGTCATCCGACCCATGCGACGGCGGAAGGTTCGCGACACCCTTGCTCGCGCCTCCGCGCACTGGCGTGCACCTTTCGCCATCGGCGGACCAGCCGCCGCACTCCCCTCGTGCTCACGCTGCATGTCGGTCCCCTCACCGGGTTCGCACCTCCCCGATTCACCCGCGGATTCCCCGACCGGGCCCCCGTCCTCCCAGGTCACGGACGCGGCCGACATCCCCGATCTGGTGCTCCCCGTGGGTGGAGCGCTTCAGGAGCGGCGCACCTCGCAGGAGCGCGAACGCCAGCTCGACCTCATCGAGCGCATCGCCGGACTGGGGAGCTGGGAGATCGACCTGACCAACGGCTTCATTCGCTGGTCGTGCGAGCAGTGCCGCATCCACGGGGTGGACGAGGTGACGGCGCCCCGCACCCACGACGACTTCCGTCGCATGGTGCACGCGGACGACCTGCACATGGTGGACAACGGGATGGCCGCGCTCCTCCCCGACGTGCCCGCGACCGCGGAGTTCCGCATCGTGCGCCCGGACGGCCAGGTGCGACTGCTGCAGGCGCACGCCATCCTGGTGCCGGGAATGGACGGGCGGTACACGCGCGTGCTCGGCACGTCGCTCGACATCACCGAGCGCCGCGCCACCGAGGATGCCCTGCGCGCCTCGGAGGAGAACTACCGCCTCATGTTCCAGTTCGCCCTGGATGCGATGTGGGTGCACGACATCGACAGCGGGGCGCTGCTGGACGTGAACGACGCGGCGGTCGAGATGTTCGGCTACAGCGCGGAGGAGCAGCGGCAGATGGGAATGGCCGGGCTCACCGCGGCCGACCTGGGCTACACCGAGGAGCGCGCGTGGGAATACGCGAGGCTCGCCATGCAGGGCAAGCCGCAGCGCTTCGAGTGGATGGGCTACCGGAAGGACGGCGCCCTGATCTGGGAGGAGATGCTCCTGCGCCGCGTCACGTTAGGCGGCGTGGACCGGCTGCTCGCCTCGGCACGCGACATCACGGCGCGCAAGGCCGCCGAGCAGGCACAGCGCCGCCACAGCGAGGAGCTGGAACGACGCGTGGAGGAGCGCACGCTGGCGCTGGCCCAGGAGGTCGCCGAGCGCACGCAGGCGCAGGAGGCGCTGCGACGACAGGAGGAGCACTTCCGTCGCATCATCGAGAACAGCAACGACCAGGTCTTCATCTTCGACACGACCGGCGCGATCACCTACGTCAGTCCGTCGGTCGAGCGGCTGCTGGGGTACACCGCCGAGGAGATGATGGGGCAGCGCCCCGCCGACATCATCCATCCCGACGATGTGGCGCACGTGATGGAGACGGTGGCCCGGATTGCCACCAACCCCGGCCAGATGCAGCTGGACCAGTACCGCATCCGGCACAAGGACGGCGGCTGGCGGCTGTTCGAGGGGCTGGGGCGCACGCTCAACCCGAGCGATGCCAGCGAGGGGCTCATCGCCAACGCGCGCGACATCACCGAGTGGGTGGCGGTGGAGCGCGCGCTGCGCGAGCGCGACGAGCGATTCCGGCGCATCATCGAGAACGCCAGCGACTTCGTGATGACGTGCGACGCCACGGGTGCCCTCACCTACGTGGCGCCCTCGTCCATGCGCATGCTGGGCTACCGTCCCGAGGAAATCCTGGGGACGCGTCCCGAGGACATGCTGCACCCCGACGATGTCCCGCACACCCGGCGCGACCTGCAGTGGCTGGCCGACCACCCCGGGCAGCCGATCACCTCGACCTTCCGCATCCGGCACAAGGACGGGAGCTACCGCGTCTTCGAGAACGTGGGGCGCACGATCTCCACCACCAGCATGGATGAGGGAGTGATCGCCTTTGGCCGCGACATCACCGATCGGGCCCGCGCGGACGAGGCGCTGGCGCACGCCAAGGACGAGGCGGAGCGCGCCAACCGCGCCAAGAGCGAGTTCCTGAGCCGGATGAGCCACGAGCTGCGCACGCCGCTGAACTCGATCCTCGGCTTCGCGCAGCTCCTGGCGCGGGGGGAACTCCCTGCGCAGCAGGCCAAGGGCGTGCAGCACATCCTCAAGGCGGGGCGGCACCTGTTGCACCTGATCAACGAGGTGCTCGAGATCTCGCGCATCGAGGCCGGCCGCGAGCGGTTCTCGCTGGAGCCCGTCGCGCTCTCGCCCGTGCTGCACGAGACGCTTGGGCTGGTGCGCCCCCTGGCGCAGCAGCACCACGTGGAGCTGCGCGAGGGCGACTGGCCCGCCGATGCCTTCGTGCACGCCGACCGGCAACGGCTGGTGCAGGTCCTGCTCAACCTCCTGAGCAACGCCATCAAGTACAACCGGGCCAACGGCTACGTGCGCGTGAGCTGTGCCGAGGGCGCCGGGGGCCGCTGGGCCCTGCGGGTCGAGGACAACGGTCATGGCATCCCGGCGGATCGCGTCGACCAGCTCTTCACTCCCTTTGCGCGCCTTGGCGCCGAGCAGACGGAGGTGGAGGGGACCGGGCTGGGGCTGGCGCTCTCGCAGCGCCTGTGCGAGGCGATGGGTGGGGCCCTGACGCTCGAATCGACATCGGCGCAGGGCAGCACCTTTCGCGTGGAACTCGACCGGGCAATCGACCCCGTGCAAGGGCTCGAGGACACGGGGCCGTATCGCGCGGTGCAGGCGGTCCACGGCGAGGCCACGCTCCTGTACATCGAGGACAACCTGGCCAACCTCTCGCTGGTCGAGACGATCCTCCTCGCCCGCCCGGGATGGCGGACCATCCCGGCGCTGCAGGGGCAGCTGGGGGTCGAGCTGGCGCGCGAGCACCTCCCCGACGTCGTCCTGCTGGACTTGCACCTGCCGGACATTCCCGGCGAGGAGGTGCTGCGCCGGCTGCGGGCCGACCCGCGCACCGCCGCGATCCCGGTCGTCATCGTGAGCGCCGACGCCACCAAGGCCTCGCTCGACCGCCTGCGCATCGCCGGTGCCGACGCCTACCTCACCAAGCCCATCGACGTCGATGGCTTCCTGCAGGTCGTGCAGCGCTTCCTCCCGGGCGGCGCACGGTGACCGCCAGCGCGCCAAGTTCCCCCGGCGACTCCGCCGACGCGGCGCGCGCGGCGCGCACCGCGCGGCTGCGCGATTGCACGCTGCTGCTCGTGGACGACGAACCGGCCAACCTCGACCTGCTGGAGGCGTTGCTCCTGTCGGCCGGCTACGAACGCCTGGTGCGCACCAGCGACGCGCGGGACGTGGTCGGGCTGGTGGAGCGCCACGCGCCGGAGCTGGTGCTGCTCGACCTCAACATGCCGCACCGGCACGGGTTGGACCTCCTCTCCGACCTGCAGGCCGCCACCCCGGCCGGCGAGTACCGTCCGGT
>CAZVDJ010000112.1:0-9681 GCA_964626245.1 uncultured Gemmatimonadaceae bacterium | reverse complement strand
GCTGGCGAGCGGGGGAAAGGGGGTGGACCTCACGCTGAGCGCCGTGGCGCTCAAGGCCTTTCCCGCGATGATCCTGGGTGGGCTCGATTCGCCCAGTGGCGCCGTGGCCGGCGGGATCATCATCGGGGTCACCGAGGTGCTGGCCGCGGGGTACCTCACCGCCAACGCCCCCTGGCTCGGCGCCAACGTGCACGCCGTCGCACCGTACGTCGTGATGCTCCTGGTGCTGGTGGTGCGCCCGTACGGCCTGGCCGGCACTCCCGAAGTGCGGCGCGTATGAGGAGGGGGAGATGACGCGCGGCTTCGGACCGCACCCCGACCTCACGCGCAACTACGCCGACGACGCGCGCCTGGTGCGTTCGCGGCTCGCACGCTGGTCGCTGGCGGCACTCGGCGTGTTGCTGCTGGTGGCGCCGTTTCACCTGGGGGACTTCTGGACCTCGGTCCTGATCTACGCGGCCATCGCCTCCATCGGCGCGGTGGGGCTCAACCTGCTCAGCGGCTTCACGGGGCAGGTCTCGCTCGGGCACGCGTTCTTCCTGGGGGTGGGGGCCTACGCCGCGGCGTGGCTCACCTCGCGCCTCGGGCTCCCCTTCCCGCTCTGGCTCGTTGGGGCCGGCGTGGTGGGCGGGTTCATCGGCGGCATCGCCGGCCCGTTCGCGTTGCGCCTGCGCGGCAACTACCTGGTGATCGTGTCGCTCGCGCTCCTGGTCATCGGGCAGCACCTCTTCGAGAACTGGACGTCGGTCACGGGCGGGCTTACCGGCGTCCCGGTGCGCGCGGAGGTCTCCGTGCTGGGACTGGACTTCTCGCGCCTGCCGCTGCCGGGCACGGGGCGGTCGCTCTCACGCAACCACGGCTGGTTCTACCTTACCTGGGGCGTGGCGGCGGTGCTGGTGCTCCTGGCGCGCAACATCGTGCGCACGCGTCCCGGCCGAGCCATGCAGGCGATTCGCGATCGCGACGTGGCTGCCGAGGTGATCGGCGTGAGCCTGGTGCACTACAAGGTCGGTGCCTTCGTGGTCTCCAGCGGCTATGCGGCCGCGGCGGGCGCGCTGTACGCGGGGTATGCGCGCTACGTGAGCCCGCTCGACTTCGGGCTGCCGCTCTCCATCCAGTACATCGCGATGATCGTGGTGGGAGGCATGGGAACGATCCACGGTTCCATCCTCGGGGCGTTGTTCCTGACGGCGGTCCCGCGGCTGGTGGAGAGCGTGGCTCCGTCGCTCCCCTTCCTCGCCACCTCGGCGCGCGAGGGCGGGCTCACCGTCTTCACGATGAACCAGGTGGTCTTTGGTGCGCTGATCATCGCCTTCCTCCTGTTCGAGCCGCGCGGCCTGTCGGGCGTGTGGCTCCGCCTGAAGCTCTACTTCAAGGCGTGGCCGTTCTCGTACTGACACCCGTCCCCCCGTCCTGACCACTGGAGGTTCCCGATGTCGCGTTTCGGTCACTGGCGCTCCCCGTTCCGCTCCGCCGGCGTTGCCCGCCTGCTCGCGTTGTGCCTCGCGGCGACGTCCGCCTGGGCGTGCGGCGGCGGGGGCGGCGAGTCGGCGGTCGCGAACAACCCCGGCATCCGCAACGACACGATCTTCCTGGGGGCGCTCGTGCCGCAGAGCGACGCGGTGGCGCTCATCGGGAAGCCGATCCTGGCGGGCGTCGAGGCGTACCTGGCGCAGGTGAACGCCGACAAGGGGGGAGTGGGCGGGCGCTACAAGTTGCACCTGATGGCGGAAGACGTGACCTACGCCAATCCCTCCACCAGCGTGCAGAAGTACAACAAGATCCGCGACCAGGTGGCGATGCTCGTCCCCATCCTGGGCACGGACCATGTCAACGTCTCGCTCCCGCTCCTGGCCGAGGACACGCTGCTGGCGGTGCCGAGCACCATGGACGCCGAGTGGGTGCGCGAGCCCAACCTGATCTCCGTGCTGGCACCGTACCAGGTGGAGGTGATCAACGGCATCGACTACTGGATCACCAACGGGGGAGGGAAGGGCAAGGCACTCTGCTCCCTGGTGATGTCGACCGGATACGGAGAGGCGGCCGAGGAGGGGGCGCAGTTCGCGGCCAGGGCGAACGCGACGACCCTGGCCGTCTCGGCGAAGTTCCGACCCGGCGACCAGGATTTCGTGGCGCAGATCACGCAGCTCAAGAACGCACGGTGCGAGGGGGTCGTGCTGACGTCGTTGCCCACCGAGACGGCGCGCATCCTGGGGACCGCGGCGCAGCTGCAGTTCTCGCCGCGATGGATAGCCACGGGTCCCTCGTGGCACACCGTACTGGGCGAATCGCCGATCGCCAACTATGCAAAGCAGACGATGTGGGTCTCGTTCGACGGCGGGGAGTGGGGCGACACGACGCAAGCGGGCATGCGCGACGTCCTGCGGGCCGTGGCCAACCATGCCCCCGCGCAGAAGCCCGACGTGTACTTCACCGCCGGCTACATCTTTGCGCACTCGGCCGTGGCCGTGCTGGAGGAGGCGGCCAGGCAGGGTGACCTGAGCCGGACCGGGATCGCCAGGGCGCTCACGACGCTGGGCGTGGTGTCGCATGGCGGGCTCTCCGGTGACTACCGGTACGGGCCGATCGAGACGCGTGAGCCGCCACGCGTCACCTCCATCCTGGCGATCGATCCGTCGAAGCCCGGGGGCTACACGCTGGTCAAGCGCGACCACGCCTCGGAGACGGCGCGCTCGTTCTCCTTCGAGAAGCGGCAGTAGGCAACGGCACCAGGAAGGTCGGGGGGCGGCGCGAGGGGGTGCAGCTGGCGGATCGGCGCTAGCGCACCCCCTCTACGCGTCGCGCCATGGCCTGCGCCCGGAGCGCCAGTTCCGTCGCCAGGAAGCAGTGCGCCTGCGACATCGCCGTCTGGGTGCGCTGCAGCACGTCATCGACGAGCTGGCGTCCGTAGGGAAGCTCCGTGGCGCTCGCGTCGATGTAGCGGGTGCCGGCGCCGTTCACGAGGTAGACATGGTTGCCGCCGGCGCGCTGCGCGACGTCGATGTTCTTGCGCACCTCGACATATCCGTCGGTGCCGAGGATCGTGAGGCGCCCATCACCCCAGGTGCCCAGGCCAGCGGGGGTGAACCAGTCCACCCGGATGTACCCGGTTCCGCCGTCTCCCTGCACCATCACGTCACCAAAGTCCTCGAACTCCGCGCGCTCGCGGTGATGGAAGTTGGCGACCTGCGCGGCCACCACGTCGGCGCGCGTGGACGACGTGAAGTGCAGGAACTGGTCAAACTGGTGGGAGGCGATGTCGCACAGGATCCCGCCGAAGCGTTCGCGCTGCCAGAACCACTCCGGGCGTGTCGCCGCGTTGAGCCGGTGCGGCCCAAGGCCAACGGTCTGGATCACGTCCCCGATTGCTCCCCCGGCCACGAGCGCGCTGGCGTGCACGGTGCCCGGATTCTCGAAGCGCTCGCTGTACATGATCGAATAGATCCGTCCCGTCTCGCCCTGCACGCGACGCAGCTCGGACAATTGCTTCAGCGTGGTCGCGCCCGGCTTGTCGACCATGACGTCCTTTCCAGCGCGCATGGCACGCACGCCGAGTGCGGCGCGCTCGCTGGGAATGGAGGCGGAGACCACCAGGTGGATCGATGCGTCGTCGAGGATCTCGCGCTCGTCACGCACCCGCCGTGCCGTGGGAAAGCTGCGCGCAAACCGCGCGGCGAGTTCAGGCTCGGCGGCATGGAACGACACCAACTCCCCGCCCCCGCGAATCACGGCGCGCGCCTGACCGTAGATGTGGTCGTGGTTGAGCCCAATGACGCCAAACCGGATGCGCGCGGCGCGCGCCCGCACCCTGGGGACCGACGCCGCGAAGAGCGTCTCGGGTGGGGGAAGGGCACCGGCCAGCGCGGAGGCCGCGACCGTTGCACTCGCCTGCAGCAGCCTGCGTCGCGTGAGCATGGTCATGGGAAACGTGCCCGCGAAGGGTGGGGCCGACTTGCGCTCGTGGCCGGCAAAGGTACGTTCGGTCATGATTCGCCGCGACTTTCTTGCCGGTGCACTCGCGCTGCCGCTGATTGGTCGCGTGCCATGGGCGGCGTCGCCGCGCTTCGGCTGCGCCGCCATCACCTGGAATGGGCAGGACGAGTCCGCGATCGACGACATTGCGTCGCTGGGCTTTCGGGGAATCCAGCTGCGTGCATCAGCCTACCAGCGTTGGGGAAGCGACCCCGCGGCGCTCAGGGGACGGCTGGCCGATCGCGGGCTGGCGTTCGTCGCATTGTCCAGCGGTACGCTGCGGCTGGCCCCCGAGACGTTCGACGACGACCTGGCGCTGCACCTGCGCCACGCGCGCTTCGTGCGCGAGGCCGGCGGCACGTTCCTGCAAGTGGTCGACGAGCGTCCGCGCGATCGCGCGCCGGTCGCCGCGGACTTTGCGGCGATGGCCAGGCGCATGGACGAACTGGGACGGCGCACGGCGGACCTTGGTGTCACGCTCGCGTACCACAACCACATGGGCAACCTGGGGCAGGGTGCCGACGACGTGGAGGCGGTGCTGTCGCAGTGCGACCCGCAGCGGGTGCGCCTGCTGCTGGATGTCGCGCACTGGCAGGCGGCGGGCGGCGATCCTGTCGCGGCGGTGAAGCGACACGCCAACCGGCTGGCCTTCCTGCACCTCAAGGACCTGCAGCGCCTGCAGGGCGACGCCCAGCGGCGCCCCTATCGCTTCGTGGAGTTGGGGGCCGGGGAGGTGGACGTGCGCGGCGTGCTGGCCGCCCTTGCGCAGGCGGGCTTCGGCGGCTGGGCCGTGGTCGAGCTGGACGCGGTCACCGACCCGTCGCGCACGCCCAGGGGGAGCGCGCAGCTGTCGAAGGACTTCCTGGCCGCGAGCGGATACCCCTTCTGATCCCGTCCTGCGCCCGCACCGGGCTCGGCCAGGACCTGGCGCACCATCACGGCGAGGGCACGATGGATCGACGCACGCTGCTGCAGTGGATGGTGGCCACAGGTGGTCTCTCCACCGTGTACCGACTGTCGGAGTCGGACCTGGAGCGCATCGGACAGGCCGCACACCGACACGCGGCGTCGGATGCGGCGGTCGCGCAGCGACCGCTGCTCACGCCTGCGGAGCACCAACTCGTCGCAGCAGCGTCGGAGTGCATCATTCCACGCACCGACACGCCCGGCGCCCTGGACGCCCACGTCGCCGACTTCGTCGATGTGATGCTGGCCGACTGGTACCCGGCGGCCGATGCACGCCGATTCCGCGACGGCATTGCCGGGCTCGACGCGTTGAGTCGCGCGCAGCACCGCGCCGCGTTCGCCGAGGTGTCGCCGTTGCAGCAGGCGGCGCTGGTACAGCGGTTCGACGACGAGGTCGCGGCGCTCCGGCCGTCAGGGGCGGAGCGTGCCAACGAGCACTGGTTTGCGATGCTCAAGTACCTGACGGTGTGGGGGTATTGCACCTCCGAGGCCGGGATGCGCCAGCTCCTCCGGACGTATCCGCGGCCCAATGGCTACGACGGCGCCGCACCCGCGAGGTGAAGGGAGATGCCGACATCCGCGCAGGGGCGCGACTTCGACGCGATCGTGGTGGGTTCGGGGATCACCGGCGGACTGGCCGCCAAGGAGCTGACCGAGCTCGGGCTGCGCACCCTGGTGCTCGAGGCCGGACGCCCCATCGATCCCGCGCGCGACTACGGCGAGCACCGGGCCCCGTTCGAGATGAAGTTCCGCGGCCTGGGGGACCGACGGCACGTGGACGAGCGTCAGCAGGTGCAACGGCGCTCCGTCTCCTTCGACGAGCTGAGCCATCGCTTCTGGACCGACGACGTCGACAACCCCTATACCACCTCCGCCGAGCGCCCGTTCGACTGGCTGCGCGCGCGGCAGGTCGGGGGGAAGTCGATCATCTGGGGGCGACAGGTCTATCGGTGGAGCGACCTGGACTTCGAGGCCAACGCGCGTGACGGCGTGGCAGTCGACTGGCCCATTCGTTATGCGGACGTCGCGCCCTGGTACGATCGTGTCGAGCGCTTCATCGGCGTCTCGGGCATGGCCGAGGGGCTGGCGCACCTGCCGGACATGCAGTTCCAGCCGCCCATGGCGTTCAACGTCGCCGAGCAGGCGGTGCGCGAGCGCATCGCCGCCAGGTACAAGGGCGAACGGCTCATGACGATCGGACGCGTCGCGGTGCTGACCCGGGCCGTGCCCGGGCGGCGGGCCTGTCACTACTGCGGCCCGTGCCATCGCGGATGCGTGACCCGGTCCTACTTCTCGTCGCTCAACGCCTCGCTTCCCGCGGCCCAGGCCACGGGGCGACTGACGCTGCGGCCGTGGAGCGTGGTGCGCTCGCTGCGATACGACGCGCGCCAGCGACGGGTGACGGCGGTGCAGGTGATCGACGCCCAGAGCGGCGAGGCGATCGAGTTCACCTCGCGTGTCGTCTTCCTCTGCGCGTCCGCCATCGAGAGCGCACGCATCCTGCTCAACTCGGCGTCCCCCGACTTCCCGAATGGCCTGGCCAACACAAGCGACCAGGTGGGGCGCAACATCATGGACCACATCAAGTGGGGCGGGGCGACCGGGCAGTTCGACGAGTGGCGCGATCGGAAGGTGACCGGGAGCCGGCCCAACGGGATCTACGTGCCGCGCTTCCGCAACGTCACCTCCAGGCATTCCGGTTTCGTGCGTGGCTACGGCTTCCAGGGCGGCGCGTCGCGCGCCGGCTGGCAGGGATCGCACCTGCGTCCCGGCATCGGCGCGGCGTTCAAGGCGAGTCTCGCGGCACTCGGACCGTGGAGCATGAACTTCGGGGGGTTCGGCGAGATGCTCCCCGATCCCGCAAATCGTGCCACGTTGCACCCGACGATGAAGGACCGGTGGGGCATTCCCACCCTGCACATCGAGGCGCGCTGGGGGGCCAACGAGCTGGCGATGCATCGCGACATGGGGATCACGGCCAGCGAACTGCTCGAGGCGGCGGGGGCGCGCGACATACGCCCGCGCACCGACGGACCGAGCACCGTCGGCAACGCCAATCACGAGATGGGGACGGCGCGCATGGGGCGCGACCCGCGCACGTCGGTGCTCAACGGGAACAACCAGGCGTGGGATGTCCCCAACCTCTTCATCACGGATGGCGCGTGCATGACGTCCAGCGCCTGCCAGAACCCGACGCTGACGTACATGGCGCTCACGGCACGTGCGGCACACTTCGCGGTGGAGGAACTGAAGCGGCGGAACCTGTAGCCCCCCAAGCCGGCCGGGCGGATAGCTATGCACGGCACGCGCATGCCTGTCGCATACGGTGCATCTCCATGCGACGCACTTCCACGTTAGGCCACGCGTGGCTAGGCTTGGACGCATGACATCCATCCGACTCATCGGCGTCCCCATGGACCTGGGCGCCTCGCGCCGCGGCGTGGACATGGGACCATCCGCCGTTCGCTACACCGACGTGCGCGAGAAGCTCGAGGCGCTGGGGCACACCGTCGAGGACCTGGGCAACGTCCCGGTCCCGTTCCGCGAGGATGCGGCGCGTGGCGCGCAGCGCGGCGCGCGTTATCTGGGCGCCATCACCGAGGTCTGCGCCGACGTGGCGACCCGCGTGCGCGACGCGCTGGCGGCCGGGGCCATGCCGCTGGTGCTGGGCGGCGATCACGCCCTGGCGGCGGGCTCCATCGCGGGCGCTGCGTCGCATCTCTCCGCCAAGGGGGGGCGGCTGGGCGCCATCTGGATCGACGCGCACGGCGACCTCAACACGCCGGCCACCTCGCGCTCGGGCAACGTGCACGGGATGCCGATGGCCGCACTGCTCGGACATGGCGATCGCGCCATGGCGAGCATCGCGGGGGCCAACGCGGCGCTGCGCGCCAGCGACGTGGCGCTCGTCGGCGTGCGCGATCTCGACGACTCCGAGAAGGCGCACGTGCGCAAGTGGAACCTGGCCACCTTCACCATGCGGGCGCTCGACGAGCGTGGCGTGCGCGCCGTGATGGAGGAGGCGATCGCCATCGCCTCGCGCGACACCGCCGGGATCTGGCTCTCGTTCGACATGGACGTGATCGATCCCGACGAGGCCCCTGGCGTGGGGACGCCCGTGCCGGGCGGCATGACGTACCGCGAGGCGCACCTGGCGCTGGAGATGCTCGCCGACACCGGCAAGCTCGTCGGCCTGGACGTCGTCGAGGTGAACCCGGTGCTCGACGAGCGCAATCGCACCGCCGAGATCGCGCGGGAGCTGATCCTGAGCGCCTTCGGCAAGCGCATCCTGTAGGCGGCGCCATGACCACGATCCGCTACGTCCCCCCGGACTTCTCCACCGATGCGCTGCAGCGGGCCCCGGCCGCGCGCACCGTGGTCGTCGAGCACGACGGCGTGCTCCCCGATGGCTTCTTCGCCACCACGAACCTCCCCTCGTACGTGAAGGGAGCGGACGGCCGGTGGGAGATGCCGCGGGAGCCGCGCATGGATGGCGTGCTGGTGCGCGACGCGAACGGGGGCTGGTGGGTGCGCGAGGGGCGCCGGGTGAAACGCGGCGACCGCATCGTCGTGGGTCGCGCCGAGGACGGGAGCGAAGGGGTGCTGGTGCACGGGACCGGGTTCCAGGCCGATGGCGGGGCACACGGCGACTTCCATTTCATGTCCAGCCAGGTCTCGCGAGAGAAGCCGATCGACTACCGCCTCATCGCGCGCATGCTGGTGGAGGAGAAGCGGCGTGGCGGCTACGTCCTGTGGGTGACGGGCCCGGCGCTCGTGCACTCACGCGCGCGAGACAACCTGGTCTGGTTCATCCGCATCGGCTACGTGCAGGTGCTGCTGGCGGGGAACGCCGTGGCGGTGCACGACATCGAGGCGGCGGTGGTGGGGACGACGCTGGGCATGACCAGCGAGGGAATGCCGACGGAGAATGGGCACGCGGCGCACATGCGCGCCATCAACGTGGTGCGCCGGTCGGGGTCCATCGCGAAGGCGGTGAAGGACGGGACGATCACCGGCGGCATCATGCACGCCTGCGTGGTCGAGGATGTCCCGTTCGTGCTGGCGGGATCGCTGCGTGACGACGGACCGCTGCCGGACGTGCTCACCGACATGATCGCGGCGCAGGACGCCACACGCGCGCACACGGTGCGTGCAACGATGGCGGTGATGATCGCCACGGCGCTCCACTCCATCGCCGTGGGAAACATGCTCCCGGCGTACTACGACGACCCGCAGCGTGGCATCGTGGAGCTGCCGACCATCTGCGTGGATGCGAGCGAGTTCCTCGTGAGCAAGCTCAAGGACCGCGGGACGCACCAGGCAGTCGGCGTGGTCACCAACGCACAGGACTTCATGAGCATCCTGCGCGCCGCCGTGGAGCGCGAAGTCCAGGAGGGGTAGGAGGGGTAGGGGGAGCGTGCGGCCCGCCGGCGGTGCCGGCTGCGGCGCTCCTCCCTCCCGATCCCGTCGCCTTGCCTGCGGGTGTCGACGCCATTTCTAGGGGTTCAGGCGCGGCACCCAGCTGTCGCCGGTGATCATGCGCGTCACCTTCCCCTCCTTCTCCTCGAACCAGACCACCTCGCCCACCGGGCCGCCCCCGGCAGGGGCAACGTAACGGAACCGTCCCCCGCCCAGCGGCTCCAGCGTGACGGGATTCTCGGCGGTTGCGCCTGACGGGTTGAGGATCACCAGCCGTTCGTTGAGCAGGACCACGTGCGAGTCACCCCCCGTGCCGCGGTACAA